>CAZDZY010000027.1:0-33064 GCA_964510055.1 uncultured Christensenellaceae bacterium | reverse complement strand
ATCATATCCCCCAATGCATATCAAGTTCTCTTTTTATTTCCCGGACAAATTCTTCAGTATTTACGCTCTGTTTATCTTTGATGTCGCTAAGCTGATACAGGTCGCCCGTCATTATTCCTTTTTCGATAACGCTGATCGAAGCTTTTTCGAGTTTGTCTGCGAAATCCGCAAGTGCGTTGTTTCCGTCGAGTTCTCCCCGTTTACGCAGCGCGCCCGTCCAGGCGAAAAGAGTTGCCATGCAGTTTGTTGACGTCTCTTTGCCTTCAAGGTGTCGGTAATAATGCCTCGTCACTGTGCCGTGAGCTGCCTCGTATTCATAATGGCCTTCGGGAGATACAAGCACAGACGTCATCATTGCAAGGCTGCCGTAAGCCGTTGCCACCATATCCGACATAACGTCGCCGTCATAATTCATACACGCCCATATAAATCCGCCGCTGCTGCGTATAACGCGCGATACCGCATCGTCGATAAGCGTATAGAAATACTCTATCCCGGTTTTTTTAAATTTCTTGCTGTATAAGCTCTCGAAAATCTCCTGAAATATATCCTTGAACCTGTGATGATATTGTTTTGATATGGTATCTTTCGTTGCGAACCAGAGATCCTGATTCGTATCGAGAGCGTAGTTAAAACAGCACTTTGCGAAATTTTCAATGGAAGCGGTGGTATTGAACATGCCGGTTACTATGCCTCCGCATTCGTCGAAAGAATATATCTTCTTCTTTTCCACGCTGCCGTCTTTCCGCGTTATAACAAGCTCAGCTGTGCCCTCTCCGTCAACTACCCCTTCCTGCGCCGCATATATATCGCCGAAAGCATGCCTTGCTATCGTTATAGGCTTATCCCATGTACAGACAAAGGGTTTTATCCCTTTTACGAGTATGGGTTTTCTGAATACTGTTCCGTCTAAAACAGCCCGGATAGTGCCGTTTGGGCTCTTCCACATCTTTTTTAGATTGTATTCTTCGACTCTCTGGGCATTGGGGGTTATAGTCGCGCATTTAACTCCTACGCCGTGTTTTTTTATAGCTTCAGCAGCGGCAATCGTTACAGCGTCTTCCGTCGCATCCCTTTCCATTAAAGCCAGGTCATAATACTCCGTATTAAGGTCTATATAAGGCTCCAGAAGATAATCTTTTATCATCTTCCAGATAATCCTCGTCATTTCATCCCCGTCTATCTCAACTATGGGGACGGGCATCTTAATCTTAATCATCAGGTCTCTCCTTGTTACATACGCTCAACAATTTACCATTCTAAAACATGAGAGGATAAAATACAAGCAATATTTCGATATAATTAGAGTATGTAGATTATTCAATAAAGTTTCATAAGCAACTAAAAAGCCGTCCATGAAGAACGGCTTTTCACAATATAAATTACTATTATTCTTCTTCCGCGTCTTTTTTAGCCTGCTCGATGACTTTTTCAGCTAGATTTGCCGGCATCTCTTCATACCTTTCAAATGTCATTTTAAACGAGCCCCTCGCGTGAGACATTGACCTTAAATCAGTCGCGTATTTGAATATTTCTGCGAGCGGCACTTCGGCAGATACTTCCTGTTTGCCGTTTGCCGGATTCATTCCGAGTATACGGCCCCTGCGGCGGTTAATATCTCCTATGATATCGCCCATGTATTCATCGGGAATATTGACGACAAGTTTGTAAATGGGTTCGAGAAGCACCGGGTTCGCTTCGCCGCATCCTTTCTTGTACGCAAGGCTCGCGGCTATCTTGAACGCCATTTCCGAAGAGTCGACAGGATGATATGAACCATCATATAAGGTTGCCCTTAATTTGACCATCGGATATCCCGCGAGAACGCCTTTAGGCAGGCTCTCCCTCAATCCCTTTTCAACTGCGGGTATATATTGTCGCGGCACTACTCCTCCGACGACTTTATCGACAAACTCGAAGTTTTCCTCCGAATCGTACAGCGGCTCAAACTCGATCCACACGTCGCCGAACTGGCCATGGCCGCCCGATTGTTTTTTATGCCTTCCCTGAGCCTGAACTTTCTTCCTGATAGTTTCGCGATATGGTATCTGCGGGTCGGTAAGCTGGGCTTCCACCCCAAACTTATTCTGAAGCTTCCTGCATATTACTTCGAGGTGAAGTTCGCCCAGACCGCTCGCTAGCGTATCCGAAGTATCGACAGATTTTATCAGTGTAAAAGACGGGTCTTCCTCTTCGAGCCTGTGAAGCCCCGCGAATACTTTTTCTTCGTCGCCCTCTTTTTTAGCCGTAACTGCGAGCGATATACTGGGCTCCGGGAATACAACGTCAGGAAATACCACTATTTTGTTTTCATCGCAGAGCGTTCCGCCCGTGTCGGTGTTTTGAAGTTTTGCGAGCGCGCCTATATCTCCGGCCGCAAGTTTATCGACATTTATCTGCTTTTTGCCGCTCATAATGTATAACTGGCCGAACTTCTCGCTCTTCTCCGTGTTTCCGTTCCTGATAGTCTGGCCAACGGCAAGCTCGCCGCCGAGTATCTTAAATATCGAAAGTTTCCCGACAAACGGGTCGGCAACCGTCTTATAGACCTGGGCTGCAAAGGGTTGTTTTGAATCAGCGGTATATTCTATTTCCTCTCCCTTTGGGGTCTTCCCTTTAATCTTTATCATCTCATTCGGTGTGGGCATATATAGTACAAGGTTGTCGAGAAGCAGAGATACTCCAAGCCCCTGAGCGGCGCCGCCTATAAACACGGGAGCCACGTCGCCCGATGCGATACCTTCTTTAATGCCTTTCATGATATCTTCGCGTGAAAGCTCTTCGCCTTCGAAATATTTCTCCATAAGCGTTTCGTCGTTCTCTGCTGCGTTCTCAATAATGGAGTCTCTTATAGCTTTTGCTTTATCGGCAAGATCGGCCGGGATCTCAGCCTCTTTTACCTTCTTGCCGTCAAACATATACGCCTTCATCTCGACAACGTCAACGATACCTTTAAAATTCAGCCCCTGCCCTATAGGCAGCTGCATGACCGTAATGTGCGTCGTGTATTTTTCTTTAAGACCGTCAATCACTTTATCGAAATCAACGTGCTCCTTATCCATCTGGTTGATAAGAAAAGCCTTTGCTTTGTTAAGAGATCCGCAAATATCCCAGGCTTTTTCCGCGCCTACCGTAAGCCCGTTCAGCCCGTTTACGAGTATAAGAGCGCTGTCGGCAAGGTAATAACCTGAAGTTGCATCTCCCATAAAATCAAAATAACCGGGAGTATCGATAATATTTACCTTGGTCTCTTTCCATTCCACGGGAGCGATGGCCGAACTTATCGATATATGCCTTTTGATTTCTTCCGGGTCAAAATCCATTACGGTATTGCCGTCTTCCGTTCTTCCCTGCCTGTCGATGGCGCCGCTCAAAAAAAGCATTGCCTCTGCCAGCGTTGTCTTTCCTTCTCCGCCGTGGCCCACGAGAGCAATGTTTCTTATTTCGCCTGTCTTGTAATACTTCATTATTCCCTCCAACGATTTAACAACCAGTATGTCTCATCTCTACTGATATCATAATTATTCTAATATTAACAGAAAGACATGGAAAAATAAATAGATTTTTAAGTTTGATATAGCAATAAAATCGAATCTGTGTAATAATGGCTAATGTTAAGGCGAAAGTTCTACGGCATTTTAGTGCCAATATTTTAGGAGATTATAATGGAAACTGAGAAAAGAAAACTAACTGACAGCCAGCTTCGGCTTATTCAAGTAGTTGCAGGCATAATAAGCGCGGCGGCATTGATACTTTCCATAGCGTTTACCCCGGAGTTAAAACAAGTATCGGATATACTTGAATACCTTTTTGTGGCGGTATTTCTAGTTATCATGATGGGGCGCAGGTGGTTTGAGAATAAATACAGGTTAAGACTCAATCTGTATAGCCTTGTGCTGATAGACGGCATAATGGGCGGAATAATTATAATGCTTATCATCAATTTTTATTTTTCCAAAGAACCGGTATCCATTTCTGAAACAGTTAAGATCCTTATAGTTACAGGTTTAATACTGGCAACACTTATTCTCGGGGTTGCGCTGCCTCTTCGTAAATACTTAAAGCTTAAGGAGAAAGGCGAAGTCAAGCCCATACGCATACCTGAGAAAACAGAAGAGGAAAAGGAAAAGGAAAGCAGGAACGTTCAAAGCAACGGACATTCCTCAATAGCGCAGCAGATAGCCGAGATGGCAAAGGAACTTGAGGAAAAAGATAAGGTGGATAAAAAGTAGATTATAATGCCCGGGCTTTTAACTGCACCGGGCATTTTTATTTATTTGAATATGAAATTAACCGGCCCCGCTTTAAGCTCTTCATTGTACCTGGTTTCTTCATCTTTATATGCATAACCTTTAAATGATACATCTATAAGCGATTTTAAGTCTTCAAGCTTGTCTTCCGGTATCATGAACGAAATTATATCGTTATCGTCGCCGATATACTTATATTCTATACTGTTATCAATTAAAAACTTTTCCAAAGACTCCCGAAATTTTTCCGAGATCTGAGCGGGCACATAGATATACGACCCTGAAACATCGCGCGTTGCGTAAGCTTCGTTTTCAGCTGCCGGCATTGCGGTAGCATCAGGGGAACCCGCAAAAGCGAAATTTTGGGCTCCTGCTGCGCTTTCTTCCTTCGGTGCCGCTCCGTCGGCAAGAGCTTCCGAATATACCGCGGAAGCAGCTAATTTTGGCTGCTCAATATTGCCGGGGCTTTTTAAAATGCTCGACGAGAAAATCGCAACTAAGGCTATGGCGGCCGCGACCCCCGCGGAAGCGTATGCGAATACGGGAAGCTTTCGCTTTTTAGCCTTCCTTATCGCCGCTATTGCAAGGCCGGCCGGAGGTTTTACATCGCTGAGCCCGGCAAGAGCCTTTTTAACGGCTAAGGTATCGTCCAGGTCTTTTTTACATTTGCTGCATGAACCGATATGCGAAAGAAGCTGCGTTTCTTCTTTGTTATTCAGCATGTCGTCTGCGTAAAGGTTTATATATTCAATTGCTGTCCGACAATCCATACCAACCCACATCCCAATAATAGCATATGACTTATTGCCCCGAAACGTTTTGGCTTTCGGGACAATGTACCTGTTTATCTTTTTGACGCGTAGAACGCCAATAAAGTTCCAAAACTGTTGTTATCCTAAAAATTATAATACAATTATTTTTAGGATACAACCAAAAACAAACATCTTTACATCAAATTATTACTGGTTTGCTCGGATCCGGTTATTACAATTTCACGCTTCTATAAGATCAAGATTCTCCGACATGCTGTAGATTTGTTTTATGTTCGCCGGATCTGCCGTGTTACAGAGCCAATCGCCGGCAGCTTTTTTTAACACTATAAGCGGCATCCGGCTGTGTATCTCTTTCATCCAAGTGTTTGCCGGAGCGGTAATTATTACAAACCTGTCTTTTTTTTCACCTTTTATATAATATGAATCGTACAGGCCGGCGAGATAAAAGAAATCTTCTCCCTTCGGCCTGATAATATATTTGGTCTTATCCTTCCCTTCATGTTTCCATTCATAAAAGCCTGTGCAAGGTACAATGCATCTTTTATTTGCCAGGCTCTTTCTGAACATTTCAAGCCTGAATATGTTTTCACTTTTCGCGTTGATGATAAGCTGGCTCTTCCCGCTTAACGGATACCCCCATGACATAACGCCGCAGCGCAAAGAAGGGCCTGCCTGCGTTACTACAGCCGCAGTTTCACTGGGGAATACTTCTCCCCTTTTAACCTCTGCCGCAGCGTCTTCGCCAAGTCGCGACGCAACCTCTTCTATTATGCTGCGGACTTCATATATTTCATGGAGGTCGTCAAAAGAATATCTGCCGCACATTTATTTAATACCCCTTACCCGCATTTTGAGTAACCGCATGACCTGCATACAACGCATCCGCTTTCGTGCTCCATAACAGACCCGCATTCCGGGCATTTGAGCCCTTTTGTATTATCTTTCTTTCCTGAGCCGTTGTCGATACCGCGCAGTTCCGCCACCCTTTCGAGTACCCTGCCTATGGCATCCGGGCACGACAATACCTTAAGCCCTTTCTGCCTCAGCGTCGAGTGGCAGCGTATGCCGCGAAGCTGCTCTATTATGCTCGACACGTCAACTCCGGAACGAAGCGCCATGGAAACGAGCCTGCTCGTAGCCTCAGACTGCGAAGGGCATCCGCCCGCCCTGCCCACGTTAGTGAACACCTCGCAGATACCGTTGCTGTCGTAATTAACTGTAATGTAAAGGTTGCCGCAGCCAATCTTTATCTTCTGGGTCAAACCGTGGGTTATCTCGGGGCGCTCCCTTGGAGTCAAAGCCCCGGCGTTCCCGTCTTCAGACTTGCCTGCGCTCAGCACCTGCCCTGCCCTGCTGCCGTCCCTGTAGATAGTGACGCCTTTGAGCCCAAGTTTATACGCAAGGTCATATACTTTGCGTACGTCTTCCTGCGTTGCGCTGTTTTTGAAATTGACCGTTTTTGATACGGCATTATCTGTGGATTCCTGAAAGGCGCTCTGCATCTTTATATGATACTCGGGAGATATGTCGTGCGCGGTCACAAACACAGCTCTCAGATCTTCGGGTATCTCTTCGATACTGTGAATAGTCCCTTTTTCCGCGATATGGCTCATCAGCTCCCCGCTGTAAAATCCCTTTTCCTTCGCTGTAGATTCGAAATAAGGATGGACTTCGATAAGTCTGTCGTTATCCATAACGTTTCTTACATATGAAATAGCAAATACAGGCTCTATACCGCTGGAAACGCCCGCTATTATGGAGATCGTCCCTGTGGGCGCTATAGTCGTTACCGTGGCGTTCCGCATATTTTTTATACCATGCTGTTTGTATATGCTTTGCTCGAATAACGGGAAATTACCACGCAGGGCTCCGAGTTCTTCCGACGCTTTGTCAGCTTTCTGTTTAATAAACGCCATTATCTCCCTTGCTGTTTTTACAGCTTTATCCGAATTATACGGGATACCTAGTTTATACAGCATGTCCGCGAAGCCCATAACTCCAAGGCCTATTTTTCTCATGCTCTTGGAAGTCTCCTCTATTATTTTCAGAGGATATTCGTTAAGGTCTATCACGTTATCAAGAAAATGCACGGCAATACCCACGGTCTCGCCGAGCTGTTCATAGTCTATTTTATTGTTTCCGACAAATTCGTTTAAGTTAATAGAACCCAAGTTGCAGCTTTCGTACGGAAGCAAGGGCTGCTCTCCGCAGGGGTTAGTGCTTTCTATAAGCCCTGCCGATGGAACGGGATTCGCGGCGTTTATCCTGTCGAGAAAAACTATGCCCGGTTCGCCGTTTTTCCATGCCATCTCGATGATAGTATCGTAAACGTGACGCGCATCTAAATCATCTGTGATCTTCCCTGTCGACGGGTCTTTAAGGCCGTATGTTTCCCCCGATATAACGGCCTTCATGAAGTCTTCGGTAAGCCCTACGCTGATATTAAAGTTGGTAAACTGCGAAGTATCGCTCTTGCAGGTGATGAAGTCCATTATATCAGGGTGGTCGACGCGAAGTATTCCCATATTGGCGCCGCGCCTCGTGCCCCCCTGTTTTACCGCTTCTGTGGCTGAGTTGAACACCCTCATAAAGCTGATGGGCCCGCTGGCCACGCCGCCCGTAGAGTTGACAGCCGCTCCCGCAGGCCTGATACGGGAAAATGAAAAACCGGTCCCGCCGCCGCTCTTGTGTATTATCGCGGCATTCTTCAGAGTATCGAATATGCCTTCCATGCTGTCTTCTATAGGCAGCACGAAACATGCGGCAAGCTGCCCCAGCTCTCGCCCTGCGTTCATAAGCGTCGGTGAATTGGGAAGAAATTTCAAAGACGACATAGCGTCGTAGAACTGCCGCTCCGTTTTTTTGCTGTCCGCGCCATATTTTTCATCCGCCGAAGCTATAACGCGCGCTACCCGAAGTATCATTTCTTCCGGCTTCTCGCATTTGCCGTTTTCATCTTTTTTCAGATACCGCCGCTCAAGGACGGCTCTCGCGTTGTCGGATAATATCATAAAACCACCCCAAATACCTTATAATGTAGCCGGCAAATAATAATAACACAATATATAGTGTTTATCAAGGGCATGCCGTGCTTTACGGACGATAATTATCAAATAATTCTCTGAACTTTAAAAGATGTTTTTCCTGCCCTGAAGTAAAAAACTGAACGCTCCCATATCCTGAACCCCCGCAGAGCATATCGTTTTCCTCAAGTATGCGGCGAAGATGGCGCGATGTTCCGTCTTTTCCGTCAAATATAAGGCAGTCGGTATTAAAAGCCCGGTCTATATAGCTCTTTATTTCTTTGTGTATAAAAGAATAATGCGTGCATCCTATGACCGCAGCGTTTACTTTTAAATTTTTGATATGGAAAAGTTTATTATCAAAATATGCGTCAAGTTCCCTCTGTCCGGTATTCCCTTCTTCTATCATCTCTACGAGGCCGCTGCACCCGACGCTTATAACTTTATCTTCTGCGCCCAGCTTTTCAAGAAGTTTTATATATCTCTCCTGCGAGACCGTAGCAGCCGTTGCCAGCACCAATATCTTGCCTTCCTTTACTTGCGCAAGCGCCGGGCGGACTGCAGGCTCCATACTGATCACGGGTATATTGAAATCTTCGCGCATCCGGTTTACCGCTGCGCTCGTTGCGGTGTTGCACGCGATGACTATTGCCTTTACGCCTTTTTCAAAAAGAAAACGCCCTGCCGCAAGCGAAAGCTCTTTTATCTCGCATTCCGATCTTTCCCCGTACGGCGCGTTGGCGTTATCTCCGTAATAAATGTAGTTTTCAGAAGGCATTAAGAGGAACGCTGTTTTAAGTACGCTTATACCTCCCACACCGGAATCAAAAAAACCTATCGGCCTGCAATTATCTGACATCTTATCTCCCCAGAAAATGATGTCTTATTATACATCCCCGGCTTAAGTCTTTTCAAGTCTAGTTATACTCTAGTCACTGACCGCTTATTTCAACTACGCGGCTGAGCGCCAATGCGATATATCTGGCTGCGTTTTCTGCCTGCTCGAGGCTGTTGGCGTTATGGCCTACCTCTATTAGCAGGCACATATCGGAAATAAGCTGATTATAATGCTTCGAGCTGTTTTGTATGCGTATAGGTCGCGTCGATCCTCTTCTTATATTTTCAAGTTCGTTTGTGACTGCAAGCGCCAGTTTGTAATTCGATTCGAATTTTTCTTTTTCGCCCGGTTTGTCGCTGGTGCCCACGACGAACATTGCCCTCGCGCATTCTTTACCCTTTATAGTCACGTAATCGCTTTGATCGCTGCTTGAATCTCTGTGGATATCTATATATATTTTAAGAGTTGGGTATTTTTGTTTATACTCATCCAAAGTCTTTAAGGACTTTGAATATGAGTTTGACGATTGGTGGTCTGTAGTGTCATGTATGACATTGAAGCCGTAGTCAGTCAACGCGTCTTTTAACTCTTCACCAACCATAACGATCGATTGAGACTGGTCTTTGGTATGGCAGTTGCCCGTATCAGCATATTCCGCGCCGGGTACCTGCCTGTAAGCTTCTTCGGTATGCGTATGATATATAAGTATCTGCGGACCGTCGGCGCCGACGTGGAAATCCATCGGTTCGCCTGAAATCCTTATTATCTCCAATTTGATATCTTCCGGCAGCAGTTTAAAATAGATGTCGGCATTAAAATCTTTATCTTCATCAAGATCGACCCGTTTAAGGTCGACCCCGTATATAACTGGGATCTCCTGCGAAAGTATAAGTTTGGGGTCTATAATATCATCCTGAAATTCGTCGTCGCTTCCTGAGTCCTGCTCCGGCTGCCCTTCGGGAAAAAATGCGATCTGCTTTTTATACATCGCCCATGCGGCGGCGCTGTTAATAAATAGTAGCGACACTGCCAGCATTGCCGCAATACAAATATAAAGGGCAGCCCGCAAATAAAACGTCCTGTCCTTTATCATTAATCCCGCTCTTTTTCTTTTTGTGCTTTTTGGATATGATCTTAAATTACGTTTGTATGTATACATTTTACTATACGCTCCTTAAAAAACCTATGCTGCGTATAAAAAATATATACATACATGAATGCCTGGTAGACTTAATGCATGTACTTCCTGGTCTCTTCTATCGTAAGGTTTTTGTGCAAAGATATATTCAGGGCGTCCGCTATTATCCTCGCGAGATCCTGTACTACTTTATCTATTTCTTTAGGTGTAACTATCATATCGGCGCCTTGCACATCGTTCATGCTGTTCAGTATATCGCGCACCCTGCTTTGCACCCTTGTGTCCTGGGGAGTTTTGGCCATCGTTTCTTCTATAAGATCCTGCGCTATAGTCGATGCGTAAACAACAAGCGGGACGCCTAAAGCGAGAACGGGCATGCCCAGCGTTTCTTTATCCAAGGCTTTTCTCTTGTTGCCTATGCCTGCGCCGGGGGCTATGCCGCTGTCCCCAATCTGTAGAGTAGTCCTTACGCGGTCGATGCTTCTCGACGCGAGAGAATCTATTGCTATCACCAGCGACGGCTTTATGCGGTCTACTATTCCTTCTATAACTTCACCCGTCTCGATGCCCGTAATACCGAGCACTCCGGGAGAAATGGCGCTCACGTTGCCCATGCGTTGATCAATGGCCTCAGGGGCATATTCAAAAATATGCCGTGTTACAAACACCATATCGCACACTACCGGGCCGAGCGAATCCGGCGTTACCATTCTGTTGCCCAGGCCCACTACGAGTATCACGCCGTTAAGCGCTTCTCCGGCCATAGCCCTTATCTCATCGGCTAAAGCCTTTGAGCATACCTCGTCGAATACCGCGTCCCCGTGTGCGAGTTTTTGCGATTCGAACGTAATATACGTTCCAATTTTTTTGCCCAGCGCCTGTTCTCCTTCGGGCGACGTTATCGTCACCTTCGTCTTTTTCAACCCTTCTATCACTTCGTTTATAACATTTACCCCTGGTATCTGCTGCTGCCCTAAAGCTTCCGTTGCTTCCATTGCCAAATCGGTCCTTACCATGCGTTCCTCCTATAAAAAATCATGATAATAGTATTTGCATGCCATTACTAAAATACAGCTTTTTACCTGTTAAAACTTTATATTGATATAAACAAAAAGAGAGCGTTGCGCTCTCATATGTTTAATTATCGATTACTTTTATTTCAGATTCCTGCTCCCCGGCTTTACAACCGGTATGCCTGCCCTGCACAGCGGACACTCGTCAGGCTCGTATGACTTTATTCCCATGCTGACAACCGCATGGAACGGAACGCCGAAATCCACCTTCCCGTCAGACCTGTCGACTATACTGCCTACTCCTACGACTTCTCCTCCGAGGCTTCTAACAAGCTCTATTACTTCTTTGACCGAACCGCCGGTCGTGACCACGTCTTCTACCACTAGCACCTTTGTTCCTTTGGGTACGCTGAAACCGCGCCTCAGCGTCATAACACCGTTTTCCCTTTCTGCAAATATATTCGGTACAATAAGCTGCCTTGCCACCTCGTATGCGAGTATAATGCCTCCAATAGCCGGCCCCGCGACAAGGGTGACGCCTTTAAAGTTGCCGGCGAGATCTTTTGAGAATCCTTCGGATATATCTGGGTACTGAAACAACCTTGCGCACTGCATATACCTGTCGGAATGACGGCCTGACGTAAGCAGAAAATGCCCTTCCAGCATTACTCCCGTTTGTTTAAACAGCTGCAGCGCTTTTTCCTTTGTCATGTTATACCTCCAGTGCGCCCGTAAGAGCGCTTAATTTATCGATATGCATCGATTCCGCATATGCTTGTAGTTCGCCTATTATGCGGACAGACGCTTCAGGGTCAACAAGGTTGGCGGTGCCTGTCATAACGACCGACGCTCCGCACAGCATGAACTCCGCGGCGTCCAAGCCGGTCATGATACCTCCTATGCCGATTACGGGTATGTTCACGGAGCGCGAAACGTCGTATACCATCTTAAGAGCTACAGGCTTTATGCACGGGCCGGAAAGCCCCCCTGTTACATTGCCGAGCACAGGCTTCTTCGTTCTTGCGTCAACGACCATGGCGGGAAGAGTGTTAATCAGAGAGAGAGCATCCGCGCCCGCGTCTTCAGCCGCCTTCGCTATTCGCACGATATTTCCCGCCGAAGGAGTAAGCTTAACGATAACAGGTTTTTTGGAAGCAGCTTTTGCCTGCTTTACGCATTCACGCGTCATGGATTCGTCCGTGCCTATGCTTGCGCCCCCTATGCATACATTCGGGCAGGATATATTCAGCTCAAAAAAATCTACCCGCGTATCGTTCAACTTGTTTATAACGTATACATAATCTTCGATACTCCGCCCCGCGACGTTGGCGATTATAACAGTATCGAGCATTTCAACGAACTTAAGCGTTTCTTCAAGGAACGCATCGACTCCGGGGTTCTGCAGTCCAACGCTGTTCACGATGCCCGACGGTATTTCAGCTATTCTCGGCGGCTTGTTTCCTATACGCTTTTCGGGCGTAAGAGACTTAAGAGCGATACCGCCCAGCTTAATTACGTCTGTAAACCATGAATGCTGCCGTCCGAAAGCGAACGTACCCGACGCAGCTATTACCGGATTCTTAAGCGTTTTTCCGCAAAGCTTTACTGACATATCAACTGTCATAACGCCACCTCGTAAAGATCGAACACCGGGCCTTCGATGCAGACTTTTTTATAGTCGAAGCCTTCTTCGTTTTCAACGCCGCAGACGCATGTGGAACACGCGCCGAAGCCGCAGCACATCCTCTGCTCCATGGATACCTGCGCTGGTATATTCGCGGGCTTAAGTATGTCCTTTAACGCCCTGAGCATAGGGATCGGGCCGCATGCGAGAACAATGTCCGGAATATCTTCATTCAAACGCTTTCTTAAGGTGTCCGTAACAAGGCCTTTTTCGCCCAGCGTGCCGTCGTCGGATGTTACGAACACTTGATTGCACACCCGTTTGAAGTCGTCAAAGCAGTACTCATACTCCGCGCCTCTGTAGCCGAGGAAAGCCGTGTAGTTTTTATCCGGCCACTTCTGCGTTACGGATAGCAGGGGTGCTATGCCGACGCCGCCGCCCACAAGAAATATATTTTTCTCGCCGCCTTTAATATTGAATCCTCTGCCTATCGGCAATATGGCGCTGATATTTGCTCCCGTACTTAAAGCCGAAAAAGCTTGCGTTCCCTTTCCTTTTATTTGATATGCCAACGTAACCGTATTGTTTGCCGCATCTGCAGTGCAGATGCTTATCGGCCTTCTGAGCAGCAGCTCGTTATGCCCGGGAACGGAGAGGTTTGCAAACTGCCCGGGAACAAAATGCACCAGGTCAGCCCCTTCGCATCTCAGCCGCATTTCAAATATTCGCTTTGCTATCTCTTTGTTTTCGGCAACCGTAGTTTCTATCTTCTTAAACATGTTGTTTCTCCGGCAGTTCCGACAGGTTTACAGGCACTATATCCCTGTCCGTTTTTCCAAACTTTAAGCTGTGCAGCAGAGCCTTAACTGTGTCGAGCGACGTCAGGCACGGTATCCTGTGTTCCACAGCATAGCGCCTTATGCGGAACCCGTCGCGGTCAGACTTCCTTCCCTTCGTGGGAGTGTTCACTATTAGCCTCAGCTTTCCGCTGTCTATCAGGCTTAATATGCTGTCGTCTTCCGAAAGCTTTGGAATGGTGTTCGCGGCCACAAAGTTGAAGTTCAGCATGTTGGCCGTTCCGGGAGTCGCGTATATGTCATATCCCAGATAGTCGAACACCGCCGCTATAGGTATAAGCTCCGGCTTGTCGTTATCCGCGACCGTAAACAGCACGCTCCCCTTTTCTTCGGGCATTGCGAGCCCCGAAGCTATGAGTCCTTTAAGCAGCGCTTCCGAGTAATCGCGCGATATCCCGAGCACCTCCCCTGTAGATTTCATCTCAGGCCCGAGTCCTACCTCAACGTCGGGCAGCTTTTCGAACGAGAACACCGGCACTTTTATTGCGGTATACCCTCGGTCAGGGTACAGCCCTGTGCCGTATCCCATATCCGCAAGCGCCTCGCCGAGAGACGCCCTTACGGCAAGGGATATCATAGGCACTCCCGTAACCTTCGAAATATACGGAACCGTGCGGCTCGAGCGCGGGTTTACCTCTATAACGTAAACTTCACCGCCTGATATCACGAACTGTATATTGACGACACCGCGAACGTCGAGAGCAAGCGCGAGCCTGCGCGTGATATCTATTATTTCTTCCTGCTGTTTTTTGCTTATCTTTCTCGCGGGATATACGGATATCGAGTCGCCCGAATGAACGCCGGCGCGCTCTATGTGTTCCATTATGCCGGGTATAAGTATGTCTCTTCCATCGCTGATAGCGTCTACTTCCAGCTCTAGCCCGGTCATATATTTATCTACAAGCACGGGATGCTCCTGCTCGTATCTGCCTATTATGCGCATGTATTCCCGTATGCCCTCTTCGTCCCAGGCTATCTCCATGCCCTGTCCGCCTAAGACGTACGATGGCCGTACGAGCACCGGGTAACCGAGTTCACCTGCGGCCTCCACAGCCTGCTGCTGCGTGAATACCGTTAATCCCTTAGGCCTCTTTATATTCAACCGTTCCAGCAGTTCCTCGAATTCTTTCCTGTCCTCGGCTTTGTTGATGCTGTCGAGAGACGTGCCGATTATGTTGTATCCCATTGACTGAACATGTTTTGCGAGCTTTATTGCGGTCTGCCCGCCGAACTGCACTATCACGCCTTCGGGATTCTCCTGCTCCAACACGTTGCCAACTTCTTCTGATGTTAGCGGCTCGAAATACAGCCGGTCGGACGTATCAAAGTCGGTTGAAACAGTTTCGGGATTGTTGTTGATGATAACCGTATCGTATCCTGCCTGTTCTAACGCCCATACGCAGTGCACGCTGCAGTAATCGAACTCTATTCCCTGCCCTATGCGTATCGGCCCCGATCCAAGGACAACGATAGTTTTATTCTTATGCTGAGCGGCCGCTTCGTTCTCCGTATCGTATGAAGAATAATAGTACGGGCTTACGGCGTCGAACTCCGCGCCGCACGTATCCACCATTTTGAACGTCGGCAGTATGCCCAATCCCTTTCGCAGCTTGCGTATATCGTTTTCCGACGAGCCGGTAAACGAGGCTATTGCGTTATCTGAAAACCCTATCCTTTTTGCATGCTTCAGTGTTTCGTAATTCAGCGCGCTTTTGCCCTCATTCGCGAGTATGGTTTCAAGTCCGATTATGGATGCTATCTTTCCGAGATACCAGAGGTCTATCTTTGTGATCTCGTTGAGTCGCTCTATTGATATCCCTCTCCTTATTGCATCGGCCACGAGGAATATCCGTTCATCGTCCTGCTCTGCTATCTTGCTTAGCAGCTCCTCGTCGCCGTAGCCTTGCGCGAACGGGAATACGAGAGAATACATGTTTAGCTCGAGCGACCGTACTGCTTTTAAAAAGGCGCTTTCGAAATTCGCGCCTATTGCCATCACTTCTCCCGTTGCTTTCATCTTTGTGCCCAGCTGCTTATTTGCAGTGGTGAATTTATCGAACGGCCACCTCGGGAACTTTACGACGACGTAATCGAGCGTCGGCTCAAATGCCGCAAACGTCTTGCCCGTTACGGCATTCTGTATCTCGTCGAGCCCGTAGCCTATCGCTATCTTCGCTGCTATCTTCGCTATAGGGTATCCCGTCGCTTTCGAAGCGAGCGCCGACGAACGGCTCACCCTCGGGTTAACTTCTATAACGTAGTATTGCAGGCTTTCAGTATCGAGCGCGAACTGTACGTTGCAGCCGCCTTTAATGCCCAGCGCGTTTATTATCTTCAGCGAAGCGGAGCGAAGCAGCTGATATTCCTTGTCCCGCAGCGTCTGCGACGGCGCGACTACTATGCTGTCGCCTGTGTGTATGCCTACAGGGTCTATATTCTCCATGTTGCATACCGTTATGCAGTTGCCTTTCGCGTCGCGAAGCACCTCGTATTCTATCTCTTTGTATCCCGCGACGCTTTTCTCGATAAGCACTTCCGATACTCTGCTTGCCTGAATTCCGCTGTTCGCGGTCTCTATAAGCTCTTTCTCGTTGTTCGCTATGCCGCCGCCCGTGCCGCCTAATGTATACGCCGGACGTACAATCACCGGATATCCGTGAACTTTTGCGAATTCTACTGCCTGCTCGGGCGTTTTTGTTATAACGCTGTCTATTATCGGCTCGCCTATTTCGTTCATCAGGTCTTTGAACGCTTCGCGGTCTTCGGCTTTCTTTATAGAATCCGAATCCGTGCCGAGCATCCTTACCCCAAACTCATTAAGCACACCGCTCTCATGAAGCTCCATCGCAAGGTTGAGCCCCGTCTGGCCTCCGAGCGTCGCGAGCATGCTGTCGGGGCGTTCTTTCGCAATGATATTGCGTATAACATTTACGGTAAGCGGCTCTATATATACCGTATCCGCTATTTCCGTATCCGTCATTATCGTAGCCGGATTCGAGTTGACGAGCACGACCTCTATGCCTTCCTCGCGCAGCGCCGTGCAGGCCTGCGTTCCGGCATAGTCGAATTCGGCGGCTTGTCCTATTATTATCGGCCCTGAGCCTATGACGAGTACTTTCTTTATGTCGGCTATTTTCGGCATGGATTCTTCCTCATCATCTCGATAAACTCATCGAACAGGTAAGCGGTGTCCTCCGGTCCGGGCGAGGCTTCCGGGTGGAACTGCACGGTAAATATGTCGTGATCCTTGTACCTCACGCCTTCTATCGTGCCGTCGTTCCAGTTCCTGTGGCTTACCTCGATGCTTTGCGGTAGCGTTTGTTCCACTATCGTATACCCATGGTTCTGCGAGGTTATATATACCCTGTCCTTCGACAGGTCTTTTACCGGATGGTTTGCACCTCTATGACCATATTTAAGTTTCTCCGTATCAGCCCCCGCTGCGAGCGAAAGAAGCTGATGCCCGAGGCAGATGCCAAATGTAGGTATTTTACCGATAAGCTGTTTTAAGTTTTCTATGACTTCAGCGTTTCCTTTCGGGTCGCCCGGGCCGCTTGTCAGCATCAGGCCGTCGAACCCTCCATTAAGTATCTCGTCCGCGCTCGTTCTTGCGGGGAAAACCGTTACGGCGCACTCGCGCTTTTTAAGGCTGCGCAGTATGTTTCTCTTAAGTCCGAAGTCGAGCACGGCGACTTTGAAGCCACCATCGCAGTAATTATACTTTTCTTTGCATGTTACGGTATCAACAGGCAGCAGGTACGAAAATCCTTTCATGCTGTTTATCTGGTCGTCTGTCGGAGCCTGCTGCGTTATTATACCGCGCATCGTTCCTTTCTCACGTATTATCCTTGTGAGCGCGCGCGTGTCTATGCCGCAGAGCCCGCATATACCGTTTGCTTCAAGGTACTTGTCGAGGCTGCCCTCGCTGCGCCAGTTCGACGGCTGTTCACAGAATTCGCGCACTATAAACCCGCTCACCTGCGGTTTCGCCGACTCGGGATCCGATTCGTTGACTCCATAGTTTCCTATAAGAGGATATGTCATCGTGACTATCTGCCCGCAATAAGACGGGTCTGTAAGTACTTCCTGATATCCGGTCATGCCCGTGTTGAAAACGACTTCTCCGATGATATCTTTTTTTGCGCCAAAGCTCCGGCCTTCGAATTTCGTGCCGTCTTCCAGCGTAAGTATGGCCATGTTTGTTCCTCCGGTTATATATTAATGCCCCGCTTCTTCAGAGCTGCGGATATCTCTTTGTTTATATCTATTACGGCCTGCCTAGCGGCCTGCGTTGAAGAAAGTCCGTCGTATTGTTTCTGCTTATACGCGAGCAGTATGCCCCTTGACGAGTTTATTACAGCCCCCAGGCCAATGCTGTCGAAATTGACGGCTATATCGTCAGCTCCCGCGCCCTGCGCGCCGTAACCCGGTACAAGAAAGAACGTATGCTTTATCCGTTCCCTGAGCGCCTGCGCTTCGTGAGGGTATGTAGCGCCCACAACTGCACCGGCGCTGCTGTATCCGTATCTGCCTGTATAAGGGGCTCCCCACTCCGCTACTTTGTCTGCAACGACCTCGTATAATTTTCGTCCGCCCACGTCGAGGTCCTGAAACTCTTTGCCCGAAGGGTTTGAAGTTTTTACGAGCACGAATATACCTTTGCCCGTTTCTTCGCAGTCTTTAAGGAACGGCGCTATACCGTCGCTGCCGAGGTACGCGTTTACAGTTATGAAATGTGCGGCGCTCCCGAGTATATAAGCGTCGGAATATGCCTCCGCAGTGGAGCCTATATCGTTTCGCTTAACGTCGGCTATCACTGTCAGACCGGCTTTCTCTGCATAATCCATTGTATTGAGAAAGCATTTCATTCCAGCCGCCCCGTACTTCTCATAAAAAGCCGATTGGACCTTTACGCAGGACGCAAGGTCTTTTATCTCGTCTATCAGTTCACAGTTATAGTCTAGTATGCACGTTGACGCAGTTTCGTTTGTAGGTTCCGCATAGCGCGACAGGTATGCGGCCGGAAGATAATCGTACTTTGTGTCAAGCCCTACGCATACGGCGCTTTTCTTCTGTTTTATCGACTCGCAGAGTCTGTCTATTTGCATATGTTCTCTCCATCATACACAAGTTTTCCGTCCGCTATTGTATGAGTGACGGCTCCTCTGAGTTTCCATCCTAAAAACGGCGTATTCTTTCCCTTAGAAATAATATCCTGTTCTTTGAGTATATATTCTTTATTCATATCCGCAATGGTGATATCCGCAGGCATTCCTTCTCTTATGACTCCTCCCTGCCTGCCTATTATCTTCGCCGGATTTACGGAAAAGAGTTTTGCAAGCGCTTCAGGATCGTCTGTAAGGTTGGTTACCGCAAGCGAGAATGCTGTCTCAAGCCCCGATATGCCGTTCGCCGCGAGCATATATTCTATATCTTTCTCGTCTTTGTGGTGCGGCGCGTGGTCCGTCGCTATCGCGTCTATCGTACCGTCGAGCAGGCCCTGTTTTACTGCTTCAACATCGTCTTTCGTCCGCAGGGGCGGGTTTACCTTTGTCCTCGCGTCATAGCCCATGCACATACTGTCGTCGCCCGAGAAGTAATGGGGCGCGCTCTCGCACGTTACGTTTACTCCGCGTTTCTTTGCGCTCCTTATTATGTCTATACCGCCCTTTGTGGATACATGCTGTATATGGACCCTCAGCCCGTACGTTTCCGCTATCAGTATATCGCGGGCTATCATCGTTTCTTCAGCCGCGCGCGGGTTCCCCGGAAGCCCGAGTATCGTCGAGTAATATCCCTCGTTCATAACGCCGCCGTTTTTTATGTCAAGGCATTCCTCATGCGCCATTATAAACGAGCCGTATGTGGCGGCATACTGCATCGCGATGCGCATCATAGCGCCGTTTTCTATAGGCCGCCCGTCGTCCGAGAACGCAACGCAGCCCATGGCTGCCATCTCGCCCATCTCGGTAAGCTCTCTGCCGGCAAGCCCCTTTGTTGCCGCGCCGACAGGATAGACCTTTACACAGGCCTGCGATGCTTTTTGCAGCACGTATGCAAGCGTTGCGGCGTTATCTACGGGAGGCACAGTGTTTGCCATACAGCATACAGCGGTATATCCTCCCTTTGCCGCGGCCCTGGCTCCCGACAATATGTCTTCCTTGTATTCCTGCCCAGGTTCCCTCAAATGGCAGTGCAGGTCTATGAATCCCGGAAACACGTTCTTTCCTTTTACGTCTATAACGAGCTCAGCTTCGCCCAGATTGCTGCCTATGGCTTTTATTTTCCCGTCTTCCATAAGTATATCAAGCCTGCCGCTTTTATCTCCGGCGGGGTTTATTATGTTTCCTCCGGTTATCTTAATTGACATCGTCTTTCCTCCTGGTCAGCAGATACAGCAGCGCCATCCTCACTGCCACTCCGTTCGTGACCTGCTCGGTGATAGCCGAGTTGTCCGCGTCGGCGACCGCGCTCGAGAGCTCCACGCCTCGGTTTATAGGCCCCGGGTGCATCACGAGCAAATCTCTTTTACAGCTCTTCAGCGATTCTTCGTTCAGCCCGAAGAAGTTGTGATATTCGCGTACCGAGGGCAAAAGCGAGCCTTCGAGCCTCTCTTTCTGTATCCGCAGGGCCATAACAACGTCTGCTCCGCTTACGGCTTCTTCAACGCTGTTCGTTATGTTCGCTCCCGTCTTATCTATTTCAAACGGCATCATCGTATTCATGCCGCACAACGTTACTTTG
Source organism: uncultured Christensenellaceae bacterium (assembly GCA_964510055.1). Taxonomy (GTDB): domain Bacteria; phylum Bacillota; class Clostridia; order Christensenellales; family SZUA-584; genus DTFZ01. Next base: position 12,804 of record CAZDZY010000027.1, on the reverse strand, counting down.
GCGCCCAGCTTTTTAAGGCCCCACAGGTTGCTTCTCGCGACACGGCTGTGAGCGATATCGCCTATTATCGATACATTAAGTCCCGCTATTTTTCCGAACCTTTCTTTCATCGTGAACATATCAAGCAGCGCCTGTGTGGGATGCTCGTGCGTGCCGTCGCCTGCGTTTATTACGCTGCCCTTAAAATGGTCCGCAAGGAATTTGGGCGCGCCGGACATGGGATGGCGTATGACCACGACGTCAGTCTCCATGGCCTCTATGGTCTTGCCAGTGTCAAGCAGCGTTTCTCCCTTGTTTACACTGCTCGACGATACTCCTAAGTTGCTGAATGTTGCCCCCAGGTACTTTGCCGCAAGCTCGAAGCTTAATCGGGTGCGCGTGCTGTTTTCATAGAACAGCGCGACTACCGATTTGCCCTGCATATGCGGCATTTTCTTGGCGCTCTGTACAAGAAGCTGTTTCATCGTAGCCGCGGAGTCGATTATCAGGTTGATATCTTCAGCCGGCATATCATACAGCCCGAGCACGTCTTTTGATTTCAAAAGCATTTTCTTTCTCCGTAAATAAGTATTCTCTGCCGCTGCTCAAAAAAGTCATTTTTGCTTATAGCAGATCTATATAAAAAAACCTTATCTTCCGATAAGGTCATCCCGGCAAATCGTTTATCACTACGTTATCTTCCCCATCGATTTCTGAAACACGGACGCTCACCACTTCGCTTCTGGAGGTGGGAATGTTCTTGCCCACATAATCCGCGCGGATCGGAAGTTCCCTGTGCCCCCTGTCAACTACAACTGCAAGCTGTATATAATCCGGCCTTCCCAAATCCATCAGAGCGTCGAGCGCAGCCCTTGCGGTACGCCCGGTATAAAGCACGTCGTCGCACAGTACTATGGTTTTCTTGTTTATATCGAAATATATGTCAGTGCCTTTAATAACGGGGTGGTCGGAAAGCAGCGAGAGGTCGTCGCGGTAAAAAGTGATGTCAAGGGTACCTATTTCCACGCGTATTCCTTCAATCTCCTCAATGCATTTTGCAATGCGTCTCGCGATAGGAACGCCGCGGCGGTGGATGCCGATAAGCGCGAGGTTCTGCGCGCCGTTGTTCTTTTCTAAGATCTCGTGTGCAATGCGCTTAAGCGCCCGCTCCAGCCCCATGCTGTCCATTATCAACGCTTTATCCATTGCCGCCTCCTTTCCATATTTTAATCACTGAATCAAAAAAGCCTTGCCGTACGGCAAGGCTAATAATTAAAGTCATAACTAATCAGCGTACCTTGCCGGACTCTCTTGGTCCGAATTAAAGGATGCTTAATTCTTGCCTAAAACAATATCATAGTAAGAATAGTTTGTCCAGCATAATTTACGATTAAATCATATAAATATTGTTAACCTCTAAAAATTCTGATACAATCCCCATGGTTGATAACAAGCAAAAGATTTATGGGGTTTTATATGATTTCTTTGCGGGACATTGAATGCTTTATACTCGATATGGACGGAACGATATATTTAAGCGAACGGCCGCTGCCGGGAGCGAAAGAACTCCTTGGCCTGCTTGACGGGCGAAACATACCGTACTATTTTTTTACGAACAACTCTTCTAACTCGGCGGATAATTATATAAAAAAGCTGCAAAGGCTGGGGTTTGGTGATTACCCGAGAAGCAGGCTGATAACCTCTGTAGACGTTATTGCGGAGTATATAATAAAAACATACGGAAAACACGCAAAAGCTTATATAGTCGGGACGCCGGAGCTTCTTTGGCAGCTTGGCGCCGCTGGTATTGAGTTTGCGGATAAAGTCACGCCTGATTGCCTCGTCGTCGGATTCGATACTACCCTTGTGTACGAGAAGGCAAACCATGCTGTCGAGCTGATACGCCAAGGCGTGCCGTTTCTCGCGGTCAATATTGACGCCGTATGCCCTCTTGACGGTGGAAAGGTGCTCATCGACTGCGGAAGCATATGCGCTATGCTCACTCATGCTACCGGAGTCAAGCCTAAGTTTTTCGGAAAACCTTTTGCCGAGACTGCGGAATATATACATAAAACAACAAACATACCGCTTGAAAAAACAGCTGTAGTCGGGGACAGGCTGTATACCGATATGCGGTTTGCGGCTGACAACGGTATGTGCGCAGTAGGGCTTTTATCAGGGGAAATGACGAGAGATGATATTGAAAAGAGCGATATACGTATCGATTATCTTTTTAATAGTGCGCTTGAACTGTATAATAACTTAAAACAATGAACGGAGTATTTATGAAAGCTGTATTAGTTAACGGAAGCCCTAGAAAAAACGGCAATACGTTTATTATGCTGACTGTAGTAAAAAACGAACTTGAAGCGAAAGGTATTAAAACCGAGCTTATCCAGGCCGGAAGCAGGGATATACACGGGTGCACCGCCTGCGGCGCGTGCAGGAAAAGCAAGATGCCCCGCTGCGCGTACGACGACGATATAGTCAATAAGGCTATCGAAGCCATAAAAGACGCGGACGCGCTTATACTCGGCTCCCCCGTGTACTTCGGTGGCATTACCGCCCAGATGAAAGCGTTTATTGACCGGGTCGGATATTCTACAAGGCCTCATAAGATGTTGAAGGGAAAGGTATGCGCCGGCATTGTTGTAGCAAGAAGAAACGGCGCGCTGGAATCGTTCAATCAAATCAATAATCTTTTTACGGCATGTGAGTGCATTGTCGTAGGCTCAAGCTACTGGAACCAGGGCGTAGGCAGGGATATAGGCGAAGTCGCAAACGACGAAGAAGGCATAGAAACGATGAAGACACTTGCGCGCAACATTGCGGACGTACTATCTTCTTTAAAAAAATAGCGTTTTAAAGCAATATAAAAAACCGGCATTGGCCGGTTTTTTAGTTATATGTATTTATTTGCGGGCCATTTCTTCCAGCTTTAGAAATAGCTCGGGCGCTGCTTTTTTAAGCGGATGAGGCCGAAATGTTTTATCGACGAACACATGGCTCGACCTGCCGATAGCTATTATAGTCGAATCCTTTTCGCGGACTATTTCGTAGGAAAACCTTACCTTTATCGAGTTTATGTCTTTTATAGACAATCTTACGGTAAGCTCGTCGTTATAGCTTGCCGGATGAAAGTATCTGCAATTATCCGTTACGGGAGCGAGGAAAAACCCCTGGTCTTCTATATCCTTATAACTCGTGCCGCAATTTTTAACTAATTCCTCGAGCGCTTCGTCGAACCAGTTAAAGTAATTGGCGTGATGCGCAAACCCCTGTCTACCCGACTCGGAATACCTCACCCTTATTCTGCATTCAACCGCTTTCATCTATAATGCCTCCGTAATACTACAGTCCGTTCTCCAGAAGAATTTCCCTCGCGGAATCGGATTCCGATTCAAGAACGAGTATCTCGTACGTGTCGTCGCTGCTTTTTATCTTTTTTGTAACATTGGTAAGTTTAACAAGGATGCCTTCGGATTCGAGCGTTTTCTGCATTTTTGCGGCAGTCTTTATTGAGCTGGCCATACCCACCACTATCCACATAGCCGCTCCTTCCCTGCTTAATCCGTATCTCCGGATACAACTACCCCGTGCGCGGTATAGATCTGGGCTTTGCCCCTTATCTTTATCGCGGACGTGTTTTCCGTGAACTGCGCTATCATTACTTCGCCTTTGTCAAGCTTTTCGGTATGATGAAATTTCGTGTCTCTGCCTCTCGTCATGCCTATTATATTGACGCCGTCGCTGAGCGCCTTTACAACAACGTATTCCTGTCCAATTTCGTTATCGGGATAATCCATATTGTTCACTCCAGTATTATTTGGCAATATAGTAACACAATTATTATTGCTCTTCAATACCGATATCTTTCCTTTATCATTGCAGCACGACGTTCTCTCCGCCGAACGTGGTTACAAGATTAGTGATGAGAGAAGCAGTTAGCGTGACCCTTAGTCCGTTGCCCGTCCTTATCTTCTCGCCTGTTTTCTCGATTATTATAGTTACCGGTTCGCTGCCGGGCGAGGCCATGAGTATTCGTTTTAATCGCTGAGTATCCTCCCCCATGTCTTTAGGTATGCGCACGAACAGCTTTTTCCCCTTGTATTTTTCATCTTCTTTTTCATACGGCAATATATTATCCACAAGCAGCTGGGGCGGCTCGTCTTCGCGTATGTCGACTTTACCCGATATGCGGACTATGGTATCGTCTATCAGCAGGTGCTCGCATTTCTGATAGACGCTCGGAAAGATAATAAGCTCAATTGTGCCGTAAAGGTCTTCGAGGAACGCCCCGGCCATAAGCTTTTTCTGTTTTGTGGATCGCCGCCTTATCCCCCCGATGATGCCAATGAGTTCGACCTGCCTCGATTCGAAGTATTTCGCCGTATCTGCGTCTTCAACTGCCGACAGTATCTTGTAGATGTTTACATCCCTCTTCTCGAGTTCCTGCTTATATTGGTCGAGAGGATGCCCGGAAAGGTAAACTCCGGTAGCTATCTTCTCCATCGTGAGCAGCTTGCCTTTGTCGTATTCAACTGTATCGGGGTAATCGTCTGAATCTATTACTTCGAGCGCCCCGTCGAAAAGTGATACCTGACCGCCTGTGTTTTTCTTGTTCGCCTCCTGAGCTGATTTCAACACCCTGTCGCTTATCGCAGCAAGCTGTGATCGCTTTAAACCCAAACTGTCGAAACACCCCGCGAGTATAAATCCTTCGAGCATCTTTTTGTTGATGTATTCCACAGTCCTGTTGATGAATTCCCGAAAGCTCCTGAATTGCCCGTTTTGGCGCTCTTTCACAATTTCGTCGGCCGCCCTGCCCACGTCCCGTATCGCAGCGAAACCGAACCTTATCGAGCCGTCTTCCACCGAAAACAGATACTGCGATTTGTTTATATCGGGAGGAAGCAGCTTGATGCCGGCGCTCGAGCAGTATTGTATATACGCCGATATCTTATCCGGCACGCCTATAAAGCTGTTCAGCAGTGCTGTAAAGTATTCAGCCTTGTAATAACATTTCAAATAAGCCGTCCAATAGGAAATAGCGGCGTAAGCGCACGCGTGCGATTTATTGAAAGCGTATTCCGCGAAATCCATCATCTGGTTGAATATGCGCTCTGCTATCGCCTCGGGCACTCCGCGTTTAACGGCGCCGTCGACTCCGCTTTGCTTGTCGCCATGGATGAATATGCGCCGCTCTTTTTCCATAACGTCTTTCTTCTTTTTAGCCATTGCCCTGCGCACGAGATCGCTGCGACCATAGGAATAGCCGGCAAGCGTGCGGACGATCTCCATCACCTGCTCCTGGTATACTATACAGCCATAAGTATCTTTCAATATGCTTTCTAACAGCGGGTGCATGTATTTTATGTTTTTAGAATCCCGTTTGGCGGCGAGATATGCCGGTATGCTTTCCATAGGGCCCGGGCGGAAGAGCGCTATCACGACCATTATGTCTCCCAGGTTCTCCGCTCTCAGTTGCATGGCGAGCTGGCGCATGCCCGAGCTTTCAAGCTGGAATATGCCGTCGGTATCGCCGGAAGCTATGAGATCGAATACCTTTTTGTCGTCAAAACCGGCTCCCGAAAGGTCGATATCTATGCCTTTGTTTTTCTTTACCATCTCTATGGTATGGCGGATAACTGTAAGGTTGCGAAGGCCTAAAAAATCCATCTTTAAAAGCCCGAGATTTTCGAGCGTAGTCATCGGGAATTGCGTTATCACACTCCCGTCCCTGGGGTTTATCTGCAAAGGCACGTATTCCGTTATAGGCAGGTTGGATATGACTACGCCCGCGGCATGCGTCGATGCGTGCCTCGGTATCCCCTCGAGCTTCATCGCGGTGTCGAGAAGCTTTTTTATCTCGGGCTTTGTATTGTATTCCAGCATCAGCTTGTCGTTCTGCTGCATCGCCCTCTCGATAGTCATCTTGATGGCAAACGGCACCATCTTCGCTATCCTGTCGGCGTCGGCCAGCGGCAGCCTCTGGGCTCGCGCGACGTCGCGTATCACCTGCTTGGCTCCCAGAGTGCCGAATGTTATTATCTGCGCCACCTTATCTTCGCCGTATTTATTCACGACGTAGTCGATGACTTCTCCCCTGCGCTCTATGCAAAAATCAATGTCTATATCCGGCATGCTTATGCGCTCCGGGTTAAGAAAGCGTTCAAACAGCAGATCGTATTTTATAGGGTCCACGTCCGTTATGCGAAGTGAATACGCGGCAAGGCTTCCGGCTGCGCTGCCCCTGCCCGGCCCTACAGATATGCCGTTGTCGCGGGCGAACTTTATGAAATCCCACACTATTAAGAAGTAATCGGTAAAGCCCATCTTATCTATTACGCCGAGTTCGTATTCAAGACGGCTTTTAAGATCTTCCGTAACTGTTTTGTATCTTTGCGCGAGGCCTTCATAGCATATGTTCTTTAAATATTCCGCGTGGCTTACCTCACCCGATATTTCGAATACAGGCAGGCGTATGGAACCGAAGTCCATGGAGACGTTACACTTTTCAGCTATAATATTTGTATTTTTTATAGCTTCCGGAACATTTTTAAAAAGGCACGACATCTCATCCGCGTCTTTCAAGTAGAATTCATCCGTACCGAACTTGAGCCTGTCCGTATCGTCTACGAACGTACGCGTCTGAATGCAGAGAAGCACGTCCTGCGCTTCGGCATCCGCCCTGTTTATATAGTGAACGTCGTTAGTGGCGACGAGCGGTATGTAGAGGCGCTTCCCCATTTCTATAATCGCTGCGTTTACCTGCTTTTGTTCGGGAAGGAAATGGTCCTGCAGTTCGAGATAGAAATCTTCGCCGAACATATCGCGGAGCCGCACAGCAAGCTTATCAGCCGCAGCCTGATCTCCACTCATAATATAACGCGGTATATCACCCGCGAGGCATGCCGAAAGGCAGATAAGCCCTTCTTTATACATATTGAGAACGTCATAGTCTATACGCGGTTTGTGGTAAAACCCCTGCGTAAATGCAATGGAAGAAAGGCGCATAAGGTTCTTATACCCTTTATTGTCCTTCGCCAGAAGTATAAGATGGGAATATTCCTTCATAGCTTTGGTCTTATCCGTAAGGCTGCCGGGAGCGACATAGACCTCGCAGCCGATTATTGGCCGCACGCCTTCTTCCGTGGCTTTTTTATAGAAATCTACTACCCCGTACATAACGCCGTGGTCGGTTATGGCAATGCTGCTCATGCCAAGCTGCTTTGCCCGCCCGATAAGCTCGCCTATCCTCGCGGTACCGTCAAGAAGGCTGTATTCCGTATGAACGTGTAAATGCGTAAAATCCATATTATCTCCACAAATAATAATACATTAAAAAAAGCTTTCATTCAAATAATTTCATTTAAACTGAAATACAATTCATTTCATTGAGGGCGGAATGCAGAATATTCAAACTTGTGCGCGATTATGATATAATTTTATAAATTTAAGGGGTATATGATGTTAATAAAAACCGGCAGGTTTAAAAGAATACTCAAAATACTGCTAATTATCGCTTTCTGGGCGGCAATATGGCAGGCTGCGTCAATGATAGTGGATCAGCCGCTCTATATGCCCTCTCCCGCCGAAACGTTTAAAACGCTGTGGGGGTTATTTTTTACATTCGACTTTTGGTTAAGCATAGCTTTTACGTTTTACCGTGTGATTTTAGGGCTGGTTATATCTTTCGCAGCAGGCGTTACGCTTGCGTACCTGTCATCACGATGGAAAGCACTGCAGAGCATACTTGGTCCGGCGGTCGCCGCCGCCAAATCAGTCCCTGTGGTATCGATAATAATACTTGCTCTGGTATGGTTCAATTCCTCGTTTGTTCCGGTATTCTCGTGCGTGCTGTTATGTTTTCCGATATTCTATACAAATACGCTGTCGGGAATAAAATCTATAGATAAAGAGCTGCTTGAAATGGCAGCGGTTTTCAGGGTGAAACATAAAAGAATTGTTTACGATATAAGCATACCGTCGGTGCTTCCGAATATCTATTCGGCGCTTTCGATATGCCTCGGCTTTTCGTGGAAATCGGTCGTTGCCGCAGAGGCGCTTTCCAGCCCGGATTATTCCATGGGGTTCAGCCTTCTTAAAACAAAGAATACCCTCGATACTCCGGCCCTTTTCGCATGGACTATAACGATAATAATTATAAGTATTATCGTTGAAAAGGTCTTAAAACGCATACTGCCGGGAGGCAACAGGTTATGAGCATAAAGATAAGGTCGCTTAAAAAAGAATTCGGAGATCAGGCAGTATTTGATAATATCAGCCTGGACATACCCCTGAATACAGTAACGATACTTACCGGCCCTTCGGGCTGTGGCAAGACGACGCTTCTTAGAATGATCGCCGGCCTCGACGAGGATTATCAGGGGGAAATCAAGGGCGTGCCCCAAAGCATTTCGTTCATGTTTCAGGAAGACAGGCTGCTGCCGTGGAAGAACGTTAAAGATAATATCGGATTTGTACTCGAAGACGTCATGGAAAAAGAGAAGATCGGACTTGTTGTAGAAGAAATGATCGAAGCAGTTCAGCTTAATGGGCATGAGTATAAAACCCCTTCAAAACTTTCGGGAGGTATGAAACGGCGCGCGGCCATGGCGCGCGCATATTGTTATCCTGCCGAAATATACCTCTTGGACGAGCCGTTTAAAGGATTCGATTCCGCATTGCTTGAAGATATGATATATCTATTTAAAAGCCAGTTCATAGATACCGGGAAAACCGTGATACTCGTGACCCATGATGAAGCGATGTTTGACGGTATGGGATTAAATAAAATAAATTTGGGAGCATACCGTAAAGGTACGAGGATTAATAATATAAAATAAAAACTCCCCGAAATAGTATCAGGGAGCTTAACCAATATTCAATCAGCCCTGTATCCTTTTTTTGCCGCAATAGAAACTGTGGTTGCCGATTCGGTTATAATAGACGAAGTTTCTCCAATGCTTGCTCTTGCTTACCCGAAAATAATACATATCTTCAGGATACGGCATGTTTTCTATCGCATATTCCACCGCTTCCATGCAGGGCGCCGTATACTTTTTACTTACTGCAAATTGATATCTTTTGTATATTACTCTTTTTAAAGTGGGCCCGTATTTGCCGCTTTGGTATCTGTTTATTACTACCTGGGCTACGGCAACCCGTCCGTCGAAACACTCTCCCCTTGCTTCGGCATATACCACTTTAGCGATCATCTCTTTTTCCGCGTCTGTAAACCCTTCACGCTGCCGCAAAGATATGCTTTCCGCCTGAAGTTTTACATTCTCCGCACAGAGTTCCTTCTCAGTAATACCGGAGGCGGTTTGCTCCATGCTGTTTGTTTCCAAAGCGATTGCTTCGGAAATTGTTTCCTTAGGCTTTAAAGAAACTTCCTGCGTTTCTCCGTAGAATACAGGAGCAGCTGCCGCTTCTTCATTTTCCGCCGCAGCTATTAGGGATTCTCTGGTCTCCGTATAAGGGAAATACAGGGTAACCGGCCTTTCCTCTTCTATGACTTGCGCAGCAGGCGATTCAGCAGTCGATACATTGCTTGAACTCAGGCCAAGTGTAAAAACTATTGTGGCCGCTGCGAACACTGCTTTTTTGTTAATAGCTTTTCTCCTCCCAATCCAAAGTAGTTTTACGTATCTGCTATAATTATTAACATATATTGTTAATTGCATACATAAATACGCACACAGCGCAAAATTATCGCCTAATTATTACGATTTGTCAAGGGAAAAGTAATACTTTCGTAATGTTTCGATAAAAATATACAATTAAGTATAAGATAGTTATATGATTTAGGAACAACTATAAGATCGTGTTGTTTTTCAGCAACCCGGAGAGCCTGCTTATTATATCGATATGGGGAAAGCCGTAAAAATCTTTTTTCTTTGTAGTTCCCGTTGTGACCGCGCAAAAGCTTATGTTTGCCCTTAGTGCCGCTTCGGCGTCCATTACAGTATCCCCTATGTATAATACGTTTTCTTTAGCCGCCTTAAGTATACTCAGAGATTTCAGCAGCCCTTCGGGGTCGGGTTTCGCATTTTTTACATCGTCTATTCCAATTACAGTATCAAAAAGTTTCTCAATACTGAATTTACATAATATTTCGTCTATTCTATAATGAAATTTGGTAGTTACGATACCGGTACGATATCCTTTAGATTTGATATATGAAACGACAGGTATCGTATCACGATAAAGTATTGTGTTCTTCGTCATTACTTTATCGGCTTTATGTTTAAAATACTCATAGAATACTGCCGATCGTTCTTTATCATCTATATCCGTAAGGTACTTAAAGGCGGCGGGCATATCCATTCCTACGGTTTCCCGAATCCGTTTCTCAGTATATGTTTTAAGCCCCATTGTTTTTAACGCGAAATTAACAGACTCCGTTATCCCCTTGGTCGAGTCTCCTAAAGTATAATCGAAATCAAAAATAAAAACGGAAAACCCCATTTCCTCACCGCAACATTTATAATATCAAAGTATTATTCGGGCACCGCGACTGTGTCTGACAAAACTTTTATAGTCCGCGCTCTTGAATATTTCAGCGCTTTAGCTTTAACGCTTTTTGCTATATAATCAAGCCCCGCGGGCATTATGACGAAACGCCCCTCACTCGTAGCAGCGCAATACGTCGGCGTATATGTAAGAGCTGCCAGAGTAGTCATGCCAGTTTCAGTATTCTTCTCTAGTGCGATATTAACAAGAACGCTGTCGCGGTTGATCGTCCTGCACATGCTTGAAATAAGATTTCCAAGGGAATAAAACACCGGAACAGGCCCTTGGCCGGTCTCTATTATCTGTGTTCCCTGCGTGCAATGAGGGTGCGAACCTATGATGATGTCGGCTCCCGCGCCGGCTATAAAAGCTGCGGCTTTTTTCTGGGCTTTGCTTATTTTATGCGTGTTTTCCGCTCCCCAGTGCATATACACTATTATATAATCCGCTCCTTCCGCTTTAGCTGCGGAGATATCGCTTTTTACCAGGTCTTCCGAATATTTATCCGCCATGCCCGCGTTCTTAGGATGCCCGTTTATATGGTCGGTATAACTCAGCACTGCGATCTTTATCCCTTTAACGTCTGCGATCAGCGGCGACCTCGCCTCACCGGTGGCATATGCGCCCGTATGCATAACGCCATATTTATCGAGCGCTTTTATTGTTTTATCCAGTCCGTCAACTCTCCGGTCTAAAATATGGTTGTTTGCGTTGATGAATACGTCGAATCCGCAATCGACCGCAGACCTTAAGTAAGATTCTGGCGCATTTAATTTAGGGCTGCCGACAGCAGGCGAGCGCCCGGTATATTTATAACCTTTCGCCACTAATGTCTCAAAGTTGCATATAGCAAGGTCGGCTTCCGATATGGTATCTCTGATCTCATCGAAACAATAATCGAATTTATATTCACCTTTTTTCCTTGCTGCTATAAGCTGTGCGTAGAGGCACATCAAATCTCCCGCGGCAATGATTTTGACCCGTATCGGTTCTGACTTGTATGAATCTATAAAGTCCGCATTACCTTTTTTTATTATTTCAGACATGGATTCTGAAACCAGGACAGTATCTTTTATGTTAGTTTCGTATTCCGTTCCGTCCGTAATATCTGCTTGCGTAAAAGCAGCTTCTTTAGCTCTGCTGCCGGCCAGCGTAAATGAAATGATGATCAATATTAATACAACGCGTTTCATAATACTCCTGATAAAAACGATTACCTAAATCTGGGCTAAATATAAAAAGACATTATCATATAATGTCTATTGTTTCAATTATATTGCTTATGATACATAACTTATTTTAACAATAAATCCTGCATTTATAACCAAAATACTGTATGATAAGACAGTATACTTATTTTAATTAAACAAAACCCTCATTTGAATTTAAGAGAATAGAGAACTTCGCTTCCGGAAGTGCCTGCAAGTTTAAAACCGCAATTCTGAAGTACTTTTATTGAGCCTGTATTATTCTTTTTTACCGCAGCTGTTATACCCTTCAGGAACCGGGTTTTATAAGCCCAATCTATCAATACTTTCAGGGCTTCCGTCATAAGCCCCTTTTTTCTGTAATCAGGAGAAATACCGTACCCCACTTCTGTGCAGCGATCGCTTTGTATGCCTTTGAATCCTGCGAATCCGATACCTTTTCCGTTTTCTTTGCAGATTATCAGCCAGTAAGTATACCAATTATGGAATTCGGCCTCTATTTCTTTCATCTTGTTTATCTTCTTGGTTATCGCCGATAAAACAGCATCGGAAAGAGCTCCGGGCAGAACAGGGATATCAAGCTTATCAGCTTTATTGTTTTTGATGCATATGAGTTCATCGATCGAAAGAGGCTTTATCAACAGCCTGTCAGATTCCACAATCGTATTAATCATCGTGATCATGCTCCATAAAACAGCAGCGAAGCCGCGCCGAAGAAAGCTATTGCAGCACAGCCTAAAACAAATATAACACTTCCCATAAGTTTATGTTTGCTTTTAACCCGTTCCAGCGCGATGCCTACGTATATTGCCCCCGTAATAGCTGTGGGCACGATGTAACGATAGTCCATCGTGCATCCGAACGGGTACTGGATGTTGAATAAAATAAACGAGCCCATCTGTGCAAGCCATATGAAAAACAGCCCGAAACGAGCAAATTTATCAACTTCTTTGCCACGCGCCATAACGTAGACCATCGCGGCAAGCGAAATAAGAATCAGTATCAGGTTGGCTATAATAATCAGCGCGGCGAATGTTTCCGACCATTTGAATTTGAACTCGCCGAATACGGAGCATTTTAAAGTGTAGATCCACATATT
>CAZDZY010000026.1:16370-33842 GCA_964510055.1 uncultured Christensenellaceae bacterium | reverse complement strand
AGGGCGGATATCGAAAAAGAACTGCGCGGGCTTATCGACGATATGCTCGCGGACAGGACAAAGGGCGCGGCGCCGCGAAAAGAGGACGTTGAGGCAGTGCTAAAAGAACTCGGAAAGCCTGCGGCGCTCGCGGCGAAATACAGGGGAAGCAAGCAGTACCTCATCGGCCCTGACTATTTCGACCTGTATATGATGATAATGAAGATCGTCGTAATAGTAGCGCCGTGCGCTGTGGCGCTCGCGCAGATAATTAGCTATGCGACGAACCCGCCGGTGAACGTGTTTGAAGCTATCGGAATGTTTTTCGCCTCGGTCATAGGGGCGGCGGTAAACTCGTTTGCGGTAATCACTATAATATTCGCGGCGATCGACAGGTACGCGGACAGTAAAGAAAAGTTAAAAGATAACGGCTGGAAACCCGCCGACCTGCCGCCCGTTCCGGTGCTGAAGGCGAGGATAAGCAGGAGCGAGCCGCTTGTGTCGATAATTTTCTCGATAGTTGCGATAATATTGTTCAACAGCGCTCCGTGGCTTATGTCAGCCGGCGCCCCGTCCGGAAGGTCGCTCATGCCGATATTCAATTACGACGTCCTGATGATGATGATGCCGCTTATAAACGTGCTGTTCGCGCTCGGGATACTGAAAGAAGCGGCCAAACTGGTGACCGGGCAGTACGACTGGAGGGTAGCGCTGTCGACGACTGTGCTCAATATCGCCACCATATTGATATATATATATATGTGTTTGTGCCGCAGGCCATATGGAACCCCGACTTCATGATGTCGTTTAATACGTTATACGGATTCGAGTGGGCGGCGACAGCAGAAGCCGCGCGGGTCTGGGGCATCGTGATAAAGGTGCTCATCGGGCTTACGATATTCGGATATGTTGTCGAAACGATAACCGCGATAACGCGCGCCGCATGGCTCCCGCGTTTCAAAAGAGGCGGTACTGAGCGGTGAAAGCGGATAACATGACTATCTATTATTTCTCTGGAACGGGCAATTCCCTTGCAGCCGCAAGGGAAATCGCCCTCAGATAAAAGAGTACTTATCTATGCGCTGCTGTTCGTACTGGCCGCGATCACCGGGGTAACGGTAAGCTCACTCGGGCGGCCATACGAACCCACGGTGTTTGCTTTTCACAAAATAATATCTGTCGGGGCCATTATCCTTCATCCACAGGCAGATAAAAGAAGCAGGCGCTGCGCCCGCTGTGCGGGTTTCGGTAATAGTTTTATCGATATCGGCTATTGTGCTTTTCGCAACGGGAGCATTGATGAGCGTGGGGATCAATAATGGTATTTTAAGGGCAGCCCATGCGTGCGCGCCGCTGCCGGCGGCCGCGGCTATCGTTGTAATCAATAAATCATTTTGAAAAAAGCGGCAGGAAAAAACGGCCGTTTCGCAGAAATAAGAGAAGCGAATAAAAGAAAGGCAGTAAACTGCATGGAAAGTCATGAAAAGTTTACGGGTAAAGCTTCGATATATAAAAAGCACCGGCCAAATTATCCTGGTGAATATATCGATCATCTGGCAAAATATAATTATTTGGGCGCGCAGAGCGTTATAGCTGATATCGGGTCGGGTACCGGGATACTTAGCAAACAGCTGCTTGATAAAGGATTTAAAGTAGCATGCGTCGAGCCAAACGGCGATATGAGGAGCGCGGCGGAAGCGGAATTAAAAGATTACCCGGGATTTTCGTCGGTAAACGGCACGGCCGAGCATACCGGGCTTGCGGGAAACAGCGTTTCCCTTATCACGGCAGCGCAGGCGTTTCACTGGTTCGATAAAGAACTGTTCAAAGCCGAATGCAGAAGGGTATTGAAGCAAGGCGCAAACGTCGCTCTCGTATGGAAACAGCCGGGACGAAAACAGCCCGCTTGCAAGGGAGAATGCGAAAATTATGAAACGCTTCTGCCCGCTGTTCAAAGGCTTCGGCGGAGGTATAGACGAGACGCCGGGCGTATTTGAAGCGTTCTTGAAAACGGGGCATACGAATACCGCGTGTTCAGGAACGACCTGCAATACGACCTCGGCGGTTTCATTGGGAGGACGCTCTCGGCGTCCTGCGCTCTGCAGGAGGGAAGCCCCGGATATAAAAGCTTTATAGCCTCGCTTATGGAATTGTTTGAGATGTATTCGCAGGACGGGATAGTAGCAATGTCTAACGTTACGCGAAGCTATATTGGCAGGGTCTGAGAGCTGACGGGCAGACGGGGCAGCGAAAATACGGTTTGACTTAATAAACCTGCTGTGTTAAAATCTTTCCAATGATCGGCATGAAGCCGGTCAAACAGGTATTCGCTTTAGAAATCATACCATGAAGGTATTTGCCTTTTATAAAGGCGGCTTTCATGGTTTTTTATTTTACTTTTTGAAACCTGTTGTTGGAGGTATTATAATGAAAAAACAAACAAGGAATTTGGCATTGTCAGGATTGTTCCTGGCCTTGTGCCTTGTTCTGCCGTTCCTTACGGGCCAGATACCCGAAATCGGAAATATGTTGCTGCCCATGCATATACCGGTACTGCTGTGCGGCTTTATATGCGGGTGGCCTTACGGGCTGGCCGTAGGGTTTGCCGCGCCGCTCTTGAGGAGCCTTATATTTACGATGCCGCCCATGTTTCCTGTCGCAGCCGCCATGGCGTTTGAGCTGGCTATATACGGACTTGTTTCCGGCCTCATGTATAAGCTTCTGCCCAAAAAAATACCGCATATATTCGTTACGCTTATAGCGGCGATGACAGCGGGAAGGATAGTATGGGGTGGAGTAAGCTGGCTGTTTTACAGGCTCGGAGGAGCCGCTTTTACATGGGAGATATTCGCTTCGGCGGCAGTGCTTAAAGCGCTTCCGGGGATTGCCTTACAGATCGTGCTGATACCAATAATGATCATAGCTTTGAGAAAGGCAAATCTAATCGATTATGCAAAGCAGTGAGATAAAAAAAATAATATCAAAACATATCGGGGTTTACCCGAAAATGCAGGCTGAAGACGCTGTCAAGCTTCTGTATCAGAGCGAATTCGCCGGAGGGCATCTTATTGACGATGAAGACGAAAGCTTAAGGCGGTTAAAGGCGGAGTATGAAGCGCTTGATACCGTACAGCGGGCAGATGATGATAATCCGTTTGAGGATATCGGAGGCGGCCTGTGCAGGATAAACTTAAGGGCAATAAAGCGCCTAGGGCTGAAAATAGAAACGGTGAACAGGTTTTTCATCGATACCGCGAACACGATAAAGGGGAGCGTTAAGGAATATGAACAAAAGCTGGGCGTACTGCTTCAGCTTTGCCGTAACGGCGAACTGCCCTTTGAATCGGAAAAAGTCAGGATTTATATCGATAGTTTGAAGGAAGAAGGGTTTTCTCCGCTGAGCCACAGCGAAGAATACAGGCAGGCGTATGATCCCGCATACCGCGTGATAAAAGATTCGTATCGGGAGTATATAAAGGCTTTCCAAAGCATAGATTCCCTGCTCAAAGCGAAGGATGTTATAATCGTCGCAATAGACGGCAACTGTGCCGCAGGGAAGAGCGCCCTGGCTTCGGTTTTAGGCGGAGTTTATGACTGCAATATATTTCATATGGACGACTTCTTCCTGCGGCCTGAGCAAAGGACGCCGCAGCGCTTAGGCGAGCCGGGCGGCAACGTCGACCGCGAAAGGTTTTATAATGAAGTAATAACGGGGCTTAAGAGCGGCAGACCGTTTACATACCGAAAATATGATTGCCGCACGCAAAATCTCGGGGAGCCTGTTTCCGTGACGCCTAAAGCGCTGAATATAATAGAAGGCTCATACAGCCTGCATCCTGTTCTGATAGGGTTTTACGATCTGAAGATATTTCTTCAGATAAGCGCAGGCGTGCAAAGCGAGCGCATACTCAAACGCAGCGGAGCTAAGATGCATGAAAGGTTCATATCCGAATGGGTACCAATGGAGAACAGGTATTTTGAATCCTTCGATATACGATCGAAATGCGACCTTGTTTTCGGAAACAACGATTAGATCGTGGTTAGCAGACAGCGCCGGGGGGATAACCACCGGTTTTTTTGTATCTGAACCTCCGGTGGTGTGAAAAGCAGGCACTATTTCTATCTTACAGGCTCAACGTGGCGGGGGATAATTATTCGATCAATTAACTGAAGATTTAGTAATAGTAATGGTATAGGATATAAATGCATATATTTTTTATAAAAGTATACAAATGGTTGTCGTTTTATGGTACAATATGTAGCAATATAGAGGTGATGCATATGGCAGAATGGTGGAATGCGCTCACAACGCTGCAGCAAATTTTTATTTATGCTGCCGTACCGTTTACAGTAGTGCTGATTATACAGGCTATACTCACTATAATCGGCCTCGGAGGAGACCACGACGCTTCGTTCGACTCGCACGATATAAGCGTTGATCACGACGCGGGATTCGACGGACATGTTGACGGGCATATCGACGGACACGCCGGGCACGCGGCGGGAAACGAGGACGCCGGCGGATTTCAGTTCTTTACTATCCGGGGCATCGTGGCGTTTTTCTGCGTATTCGGATGGACAGGGTATGCGCTGGACCCGTCTCTGGGCATTGCGGCAATACTGCTCATTTCGACAGCCGCGGGGTTGCTCGCTATGTTTGTCATCGGGCTCATGTTCTACGCGGTCAGAAGGATGCAGTCGAGCGGCAATTTAAGGTTCAGCAACGCGATAGGCCAAAACGCCGAGGTCTATATACCTGTTCCCGCGCAGCGCGGCGGCAAGGGCAAGGTGATGGTAGAGATACAGGAGAGGCTCGTAGAAGCCGAAGCCATTACCGACGAGGCGAAAAAGCTTAAAACAGGCGAGACAGTCAAGGTCATAGGAAACATCGGCAGTACGCTGATAATAAAGAAATAGAAAGGGAAAGCTTATGGGTTCTTTACCACTGATAATTATTGTTGTCATAATTCTTTTTACCACGTTTATAGCGATACTCGCAAGGTACAGAAAATGTCCTTCAGACCAGATACTCGTTATATACGGTAAGGTAGGCAGAGGCGATGACGGCGAATCGAGGAGCGCAAAGTGCATACACGGAGGCGCGGCGTTCATATGGCCGGTATTCCAGCATTACCAGTTTATGAGCTTAACGCCCAGAGCAATAACGGTAGATCTGAAGAACGCTCTTTCCAAGCAGAACATCCGTATCGACGTGCCTTCTCGTTTTACGGTCGGCATATCTACCGAGACCGGGGTAATGCAGAACGCTGCCGAGCGGCTTTTAGGCCTGCGGCTCGACGAGATCGAAGAACTTGCGAAGGATATAATATTCGGGCAGCTTCGTCTTGTCGTTGCTACTATGGATATTGAAGAAATCAATACCGACCGCGACCTGTTCCTCGAAGCGGTGTCAAGGAACGTGGAGACCGAGCTCAAGAAGATCGGCCTTCGGCTGATAAACGTCAACGTTACCGACATAAACGACGAGTCGGGATATATACAGGCACTTGGTAAAGAGGCTGCGGCAAAGGCTATAAACGACGCGAGAAAGAGTGTCGCCGAAAAGAACAGGGACGGCGCTATAGGCGAAGCGCTTGCGCAGAAGGACGAGCGCGTACGCGTTGCGGAAGCGAACTCGCAGGCTATCGAAGGCGAGAACACGGCGAAGGTAACTATCGCAAATTCTGACGCTCTGAGACGCGAGCGCGAAGCGGAAGCCATGCGTAAGGCGACTGCCGCCGAGAAGGTGCAGAACGCTAAAGCTCTCGAAGAGGCGTATGCGGCGGAGAAGGCTGCCGAAATTCAGAGGGCGACCCGTGAAAAAGCTTCTAAGGAAGCGGACGACATAGTCAAGGCCGAGATTGAAAAGAGGAAGGTAGAGATACAGGCTGAAGCGGAGGCCGAGAGGTTCAGGCGTATAGCGAAGGGCGAAGCGGACGCAATATACCAGAAGATGGAGGCGCAGGCCCGAGGTATAAACGAAATACTCAAGAAGCAGGCCGAGGGCTTCAAGCAGATAATCGGCGCCGCGGCGGGGGATTCGGACGCAGCGATAAGGATGATGATCGCCGACAAGATGGAGGAGATCGTAAAAGTCCAGGTCGAAGCAATAAAGAACCTGAAGATAGACAAAGTCACCGTTTGGGACAGCGGGGCTGCGAAAGGCGAGTCGGCAACGGCGAATTTTCTTTCCGGGCTGCTTAAAAGCATACCCCCGATGAAAGAGATGTTCGATATGGCCGGCATGCAGCTGCCCGAATACCTGGGCAAAGAGAAGACGGAGGCTTTAAAGAAACCTGAAGAAACGGCAAAACCCGGCGAGGCGGCTAAGCCTGCTGAAGAGGTAAAAACAAAGGATACGGGCAAAAAGCCGGAAGAAAAGAAATAAACTATAAAAAATACTTATTAATTAAAGAGGCAATCAAAAGCCTCTTTTTTTTGCTCAGACCATTGATTTGCGGTATCCTGCCTGCGAATAACAGCAACGAATGGGTATGGGGACTTTTACGCTGAAAAGCTCTTATTAAGATAACTGTTTTGCGAAGCGGTTGCATTAACCGTTCCTACCGGCGGCATCAGGTTACAATCACGCGTTTTTATGATAGAATATACTTGCTGCAAGTGCATGGAGTTCGAGAAACACTTGACCTGCGCGGTTTTGATGCTCTCGGAAAAGATACATGAGCACGGCATAGACACGTCGATAAGCGGCGTGTGCCGCCAGGAGGGTATAAATGAAGCGCTGCCGGCATTGGGGGGACTGCGCCGGAAGATACGGCCAGACATGCTTAGAAAAGTATTATTATGCACGTTTAAGGTAATATTTAACGCGAACAGGTTTATTTATACAGGGTTGTCGGATTATAATGAACATTTTTGTTTATTATACGTTTATTAATACGAAAGGAAAAATTTTTTTTGCAGGACGAACAGAAGCTAAGAAATTTTCTTTTCACCGGTGATTATTCTTCGATGGAGGATATAATCCGCCAGCATGAAGATGATCTCTACAGCCTGTGCCGGAAACTGGCAGGGTCAAAACAGGACGCAGACGATCTGTATCAGCAGACGTGGCTTAAGGTCATCCAAAAAGCGCAAAGTTATAAACAGAAGTCGTTTCGCAACTGGCTTTATACTATTTGCCTTAATGTTTACAGGGATGAATTCCGCAAAGCTAAGAGCAGGAGTAAATTCACTGTAGACATAAAAGACGCCGCGGTCAAGGAATACGCGATGGTCTCCGCTTCCGACGGAGTATCGGCGGAAAACGTGGCCATTGAAAACTATTCAAAGCAGCAGCTGGCTCTTAAAGTGAGCCGACTGCCCGACAAGCACAGGCTGCCTGTGGTACTGCATTATTTCGAGGAGATGGATTACAGCGAGTGCGCAGAAATACTTAATATACCGGTAGGCACAGTAAAATCAAGACTGAATTCCGCAAGGAAGATGCTGCTCGAAGGAATGGAGAATGACTCGATTGATAGATATTGATAAAGAACTGAGAAGCTTAAAAACAGAATATAAGCCGGATGAATTTTTAAGACGGCGGACGCGTTCTCTGGTGATCAGCGAAACAGGCAGGAAGGCTAAAGGCCGGAAAACTTTAAGAAGGGTCGCGTTCGTTTACAGTTCTGCATTGGCGCTTGTTATGGTAGCAGCGCTCTGCGTATCGCTGCTGACTGCCGCGCCGGCTCAGGCCGCGGGTTATTATACGATAGACATCAACCCAAGCCTGACTGTGACGGTAGATAAAAACGATATAGTGATATCGGTAACGCCTGAAAACGAAGACGCCGTAAATTTGCTGGAAGGGATCCATATAGAGGGCATGCAGTTTGAAGGCGCTCTGAAAACAGTGGTGCGGGAAGCGGCGCAAAAGGATTACCTTAAAGAAAACGGGAACATACTGGTGGCGCATTTCGGAGAAGGCGAAGGGGTATCTCCGGATACTGTAAACTCTATAGTGATTGGTGAGGTTCCCGCGGGCAATGTAAAAACGCTCACGTTAAAAGGCAGCATGGCTGATTATAATAGCGCCAAAAAGTCGGGTAAAAAAGCGGAGATAGAACTGCTGCTCGACAGCGCTGAAGCCGCAGGAGTAGAGGAAACAGACCTGGATAAAATTATCAACGCCATGAGCGATAAACAGAAAGACAATAACAAAAACAAAGATAAAGACAATAACAATAACAAAAACAAAGATAAAGACAATAACAATAATAATAACAACGGTAAGCAAGAGTAGTTTAAGCAAGACAACGCATTAAGCATTTAATAAATAAATCAACAGGAGAGGAAAAAATGAAAAATAATTATAAGGGACTGTTCACAACAATTATCGCGCTCTTAATGGCAGTAACGATGCTGGCCGGGTGCGCTGCCGTTAGCACAGGCGCGCGCGGAGCGGGCGAGGGAGATGCACAGCTAAGCTATGTGTCTATCGACATCAACCCGAGCATTGAGCTTACGCTGTCTGAAGGTTTGGTCATCGAATCGAGCGCTTACAACGAAGACGGCGCGGCAATAGTGCTGTCCGCTAATGTTGTCGGCATGACGCCTCAGGAAGCGGTGACGGCTATTGTAAACGAGTTCGCTGCGCAGGGTTATATTATACCTGGCGATTCGAGCCCGGCGATAGTGATCACTGTTGCGGGAAATAAGGATGCCGGATTGGCCGATACGCTCAAACAGAACGCCGAGCAGAGCCTGACAGGGCTTGGTTTGAAAGCCGAGGTTTTGGCTACGGACGTTGCGGCAGAGATGGTGCAGACTGCGAAAAACTGCGGCTTGTCGGTAGGAAAGTACCTCGTGCTTAAACAGATATCTATCAAAGAGGGCATCTCCATCGACGAAGCAAAAGTTAAGTACGGCACACTGAAGATGGCGGAACTGCTGGCAATGGTAGATAAAGAGGCTTTTATAGGCGATGTTGAGGAACTTAGCACTTTCCTTAATAACCTTACTCCTGAGCAGCTGCAGATACTTACCGACGCAAGGCTCGCCTTCCAGACAGCGATGAAGAGCGCGCAGGAGGCGTTCCATACGTTCAGGAATAAAGCTAAAGAAGCTTTTATGACGGCCAGGGACGCGGCGAAAAAAGCATACATAGAGACTAAAGACAAAGATGCCCTTAAAGCTGCAAAGAAAGAGATAAAAGAAACGTTTGCGCTTGCGAAGAAGTCCGCGACCGATGGACTGAAACAGTCCAAGATAATGGCAAGGAATACATTCTACGCCGCGGTCTCGGCGCTCGGGCTCGACGCCGAGACGCTGGAAAAACTGACCGATTGGGACCTCGATACGGGATTTGATTTCGATAAGGATCTGGATATCGAAGACGAAGTAGAGGATCAGAATCTGCCGAAAGACAATAAGGGAAAAGGGCATAAAAAGAATCAAGGGGCCCGAGAGGAAGACGAGGATGACGATTAAGGCGGAAACGACCGGAAATATATTATCAGATTAATGGTAAACGCCCCGTTTTTAGTTCGAAACGGGGCGTTATCTTTTCACAGCAATAACAAAAGAGGTCACGGACGCTTTATCAGCAGCCTGAAATAAACGCTCAGGCACTTATTTTTACCCTGTCAATATATATTTCTCTGTGTTCACCCGCCGGATGTATTATCAGGATTTTTTGTCTCCGGCGTAAGGTATGCCGATAGTTTTTCCGGCCCGTTTTGTATCTCGCGTTTAGCGTACAGTATACCGCCCTGCATGACGCTTACGCACCATTTTGCCAGTAGTATGTTTCCTTCGGATATTTCGATGGCGGTGATGCACCTGGGATGTACGCAGCTGCCGTCGTTGAAATAGAGCGAGCCGCCCGGATACGGAAAGACAGGCTTGTGAGTATGACCGGCTATTATCATTTTATCTTCCCGCTGCGACCATCGCATCAGTTCGATCTCGACATTATTGGACTTTTTATTATTTTTTGCCGCGCTTGTAGGGTCTTTGATACCGAGCGCCTCGAGCGGCGCCCACAGGTAGCGCACCAAAAACCGCGCGAGTTTCCACAGATAGCTGTTTAGAAAATCCACCTGATGGCCGTGCACGAGGAAGATATCTTTCCCCGTTTCCGCGTACCGCAGCACGAGCCCCTCATGCAGCAGGATCTCTTTAAAAAGCGGCACGAGCTTTTTTTGGCGGGCGTCATAATAACAGCACAGGTTTTTTTGTACGAACCCGGGGCGCTTTTTGACCATATCGTGGTTCCCGTATATCATATGGAACCGTTTGGATTCATGGAATTTCGCGAGCAGCAGCAGCGAATCCTTATGGGCTTCAGCTATTCTGGAAAAGTCAACATCCTTCCAGAGTTCATCGCCGTCTCCTATTTCTATGCATGTGTATCCGCGGTTGAAATAGTAATCGAGCGCCGCCTGATATACGTTCTGGTTACGCGACAGGTCGTCCGCCCAGCTTCCGTTGCCCCGGTGGCAATCGCTGATAAGCACGATCTTCGACGAATCGTTTATCGGAATGACCTGCGCGGATGCATATATCCCGGACAGTTTTTTATTAGTATCCATGCCGCCCTCCGTTGTTATCCGGCAGTTGATTTTCAGTATCCTGCTCTTTACGATACGTAAGCGCAAGTCCTGCCTGAAAAAATTTATATATTATACTATTCAGGACGGCCTGTTTATGTTAGCTTTCGGTGTTTACAAAACATTCACACGCTTTAAATTGCATTAAACGCAGGCGCTGGTTATAATGGTCTCGTTGAAACCGGAGAAAGAACAGCAGTGTTAACAGCGGCATGAGATCCCCAAAAAGCCGCTAGGCTATTCGGGATAAAAAACGGGGATCATGCGTTTTCCGGTTGAAGCGCGGGCTGCCGGGTGATATGATGTGGATGAGATATTATATTAAAAAGAATCAATTATTTATACTAATATAAAACACTACGGAACGGAGCATCATGAACATATTATTTTTTTTGAAGCCTAAAGGCGATATAGCCTTTATATACGAAGATTTTACTTTCCGCCAGGCAATAGAGAAGATGAGGCATTACGGATATACGGTTATACCGGTCCTCGACCGCAGCGGCAAATATGTGGGAGCGCTGAGCGAAGGGGACCTTCTCTGGGCCGTGCTCGAAATGGGCGACAGCGACGATAAAAGCAAAGAGCAGCGTTTCATAAGGGATATCTTAAAGGGAAGGTATCACGATACAGTTAACGTAAACGCAGTTATCGAAGACCTTCTGCTCGTAGCGATGAACCAGAACTTTGTGCCGGTAACCGACGACCGCGACCTTTTCATCGGTATAGTGACGAGGCGCGACATACTTCAATATTATTACGATATGACGCACGCGCGGGAAAAGCAGGCTTAGATACTTTTTCGTCTCTCCATAGTCATTACCGTTATTAATGCCTTATAAACTGCATTTATGAAAATGATTTTGGGCAAATTAATGGAGTGTAACGAGGAGGCGATCAATTGAAATACAAAAAAGCGAACGATACCAAAGCCGCTAAGAGAAGGGCTGAAAACGAGAAAACGGACAGGAAGATACCCGATATGTATAAGAGGGACGACAGCCCCGAGCAGAACGGGGAAGATTTCTAAAGGCTAAAGAGAGAAAGAAGATTTCTCTCTTTTTTTATGTCTTTCAACTTATTATTAAAATCTTATCAGGTCAATATCGCGGAAAGCAGGTTTTGGACGGGAAAACGATATTTATTCGGATATCTGCCGATCATCCCGCAAGTATGGCTTCAAATTTCGTTTATAAACGGATCTATATGTGTATATAGAAGATATAAAGTAAATATATACGCAATTACCGCTGTTTATCAGTCACCTCCGTATGCTCTGAAGGCCCGGAAAGTTGTAATATATAACGCAACATGTTACAATTGTATAACAGCAGTAAATTTATATGGTTCATTACGATTGTAATTTAAATCGATTTATACAATACATGACATAATGTGAGGTTCTTAAAATGACGAATGATAAGAATACAGGCTCCCGGAGAAAACGCTTAAGCCGCGCCGCTTCTGCGCTTTTTGCGCTTCTGTTGGCGCTCGCGCTTTCGGTTGCTTATCTGCCTGCCGCTTACGCGGAAGGCGGAGGTGCCGCGGAGACCGCCGTGCCGTCGGAAGAGCCGCAGGACTCTCCGCTGCCGGCCGAAAGCCCGACGCCGGCTGAAGATAAACCGGTAAAAACCACGAAAGTGGGCGGCCGCGAATGCGTAGACGGGGAGATCATCGTAAAGTTCAAAAATACGGTCACCGGCGCTAAAATGGCGGGCGCTCTGGCGGCAGCCGACAGCGGCGTACAGCAGGAACTGCCCGCGGATAATATAGTAGTCGCGGAGGTTCCGGAGGGAGAAACGGTCGAGAGCTTTATAGGGAAAATGAAGGGCAAGCCGGAAGTCGAATACGCCCAGCCCAACTATATATACCATGCTGACATGACGATAAACGACCCTTACGCGGCGCCAAACTATCAATGGCATTTGAGGACGATGGGGGCCTTCGACGCGTGGGATATAACCATGGGTTCGTCGGGCATAAAGGTCGCCGTAGTCGATACCGGCATAGACCTTGACCATCCCGACCTTGCCGGAAAGATAACCGCTCAGAAAGATTTTGTAAACGGTGACAACGTAGCGCAGGACGACGAAGGCCACGGCACTCACGTGGCGGGCATAATTGCCGCTAACGCAAACAACGGAAAAGGCGTTGCAGGAGTAGCGCCGGGGGTCAGGCTCATAGCTGTTAAAGTGCTTAACTCGAAAGGCGTAGGTACGACATCGGCATGCGCCAACGGGGTCTATTATGCCGCAAATAATGGAGCGGATGTTATAAACATGAGTTTCGGAGGCTACGAAGAAGATCCTGCCCTGACTGACGCCGTTGACTATGCGGTCTATAATAAAGGCGCAGTATGCGTCGCGGCAGCGGGGAACGAAAGCACCGATTATTTCAGCAGTCCGAGCGATTTAGAATCGTGCATTGCGGTAACGGCTACCGACGCAAGCGATAAAAGGGCTTATTATTCGGATTACGGCCCGAGCAAGGATATAAGCGCGCCCGGCGATTATGTATATTCGACATTCAATCCCGCAACTGACTATTATTATTACGGCTCAATGTCCGGCACATCTATGGCCTCCCCCGTAGTTGCGGGCGTGGCGGCGCTTATCCTGTCGGTCGATCCCAGCCTGACTGTAGACCAGGTAAAAGATATACTTTACAGCACGGCCGTCGACCTTGGAGACGCGGGGAAAGACGATTACTACGGCTACGGGCGCGTAAACGCGGCGGCAGCGGTATATAAGGCCGCGAACCTGAGCATGTTCAGCAGCGGTTCTGGCAGCGCAGGAAGCCCGTATGACGTCTCTACTCCAGAAGAACTCAACGCTGTCCGATATTATCCGGAAGCGTATTTCAGCATGTCGGCTGATATCGATATGGCAGCGGCTACGTCTTCGGGCGGGAAATATTATTACAGCGGATACGGATGGTGGCCGATAAGCTTCCTCAACGGAAGCTTCGACGGGCAGGGCTACAGCATAAACGGGCTTAATATAACCGATAGCGGCGCCGATTACGTCGGCCTTTTCGGCCATATAAACGCAGGCGCTGCGGTAAGCAACTTGAATATAACAAGCGGCTATATAATTGGAGATGAAGACGTAGGAGGAATCGCCGGGAAAAACGATGGTGATATCACATATTGCAGCTTCTCGGGTTATATTTCCGGAGATGCAAATTATGTTGGCGGCATTGCAGGAGAGTGTATTGAAGGCAGTATTAAATATTGTACTAATAGCGGAAATGTTTCAGGGTATTCATATGCAGGAGGTATAACTGGTTATCTCGAAGGGCTTGCAAGCGAGTGCTATAATTCCGGGGAGGTTAGAACTTCTGCTGCCCGTGCAGGCGGGATCGCCGGAGAAGCATACAGTTTAGAAACCGGTATAGGCAAAATAGAAAAGTGTTACAATACAGGGAAGATCATACCTGAGAATCCTTCCGGTTATGTATTAGCCGGAGGAATAGTGGGAGACTGTTTCCGCGGAACGGTAATCAATTGCTTTAATACCGGGGAGATTGTTGGCGAGCAATGGGCCGGAGGTATTGCCGGACGATATTATAATAGTGATACTGCACTCGATGCACTTCATTATTGCTATAGTATTGGAAACAAGGCTATAGTAGGCGATTCATTTTTCTCACCATATTCTTGTTATTATCTTGATGATGGGCTCGACCACGCATACGGCACACCTAAGACCCGCGAAGAGCTCCTCGCGCAGGCAACATATTCCGGGTTTGATTTTACAGACACATGGCAGATGGTTGAAGGAGAAAGATTCCCGACGCTTAAAGGTGTTCCTTTCACATATGTTGAAGGGATAACGCTGCCGGATACTATAAAGATCAAACTGGGCCAAAGCGGAACACTGACGCCTGAGTTCAGCCCCGCCGGCGCCTCAAACAAAAATGTATCATGGGTATCGAGCGACTCGGCGGCAGCTTCCGTATCGGAGGGTACGGTAACGCTGCTTAGCGACAGCCCCGTAACTGTTACGGTAACAACTCAGGACGGTAATTTTACAGACGTATGTGAAATATTGAGATTGCACGAATATACCATAGGCGCACAGCCTAACAATACGGCTTACGGCACTGTTTCCGGGAGCAGGGTCTACGACGAGGATACGACGGTAACGCTTACCGCGATCCCAAGCGACGGATACAGGTTCCTGCGCTGGACGGAAGACAGCACGGAGATCTCAACATCCCCGGTGCTGACGTTTACCGCCGCGGGGGATAGGACTCTCACGGCCGAGTTCGCGCTGATAGATACCCCTGCCATAATATCCATTTCGGCGCCCGATTACAACAAGGCAGAGCTTTCCTGGAGCCCGGTCGAGGGTGCAAACGGTTACGAGGTATGGCGTTCCACGTCTGCTTCGGGAACATACTCGAGGATAGTCATACAGCCGGAAACGTCGTATACAAATTTAAGCCTGAAACCGGGAACCACATATTACTACAAGATAAAAGCATACTGTGTTGCCGGGGATGTTACGACATACGGCAGCCTTTCGCCTTACTCATCGGCCCGTCCGGTCCCGCTGGCGCCCGCATCGTGTTCCGCCTCCGAGGCGGATTACAACAGTATAAGGGTGGAATGGAGCCCGGTCGTTGGCGCGACCGGCTATATGGTCTATCGCTCTACTTCCGAAGGCGGCGAGTACGCCCGCGTTGCCACAACATCGAGATTATATTATACGAATAATTATGTTGATACGGGCGCTGCTTATTACTATAAAGTACGCGCTTATCATGATTATACGAGCATATACGGCGATTACTCGCCTGTCTCTTCCGTCGCAACGAGTCTTGAGCCGATGGAGGGCGTTATCGCGGCGATGGACAGCCCGACGGCTGTCAAGATAAGCTGGAGTCCGATACCCGGCGCGAGCGGGTACAGGGTATACCGCAGCGATACTGAGGGCGGGGAGTACAGCGATATCGGCGGTACAAGTTACAGCTACAGTTATTACCGCGATAAGTACCTGAAGCCGAACCAGATCTATTACTACAAGGTGCTCGCCTACAGGGCGGTGAGCGGGGGAAATTATGAGGGCGGCCTTTCCGGGTCCGCGAGTGCGATGCCGGAATTCGGCTGGGTGGTGCAGGTCAACGCAGCCGCATATTCGCCCACGAGCAGCAAGATAATATGGGGCGCTGTGCCGGGCAGCGCGGGATACGACGTTTTCAAGTGCGAAGACAAAGACGGGAGCAACCCGGTGCTGCTTACAACCTCTTCGACGCCGTATACAGGCACATACTGGTATGACAAGAACCTTGAACCGAACGCGACCTACTATTACTTCGTTCAGGCTTACGCCAAATATAAAGATGGTGGAACGTATAAGGAATTCGTTACGGATGATTCGGAAATCGTAAGCACGTTGCCCGCGCTTGGTAAAGTTACGGAAGTAAAGGCGGCGCAGTACACGCTTACCAGCGTGAAGATAAGCTGGAAAGCGGTCGCGGGAAGGACCGGGTACGAGGTGCAGATGTGCGACGCCGTGGGCAACAATATAGGAAACCCGAAGAGAACGTCGTACACGTATTATACTTGGACGGGCCTCCCATACGGGCAGGAATACAGCTTCAAGGTAAGGGCGTACGTTGCTTATACGGGCGGCCCATATTCAGGTGACTATTCGGATGTTATCAGCCTGGAGGCGGGCTTAAGGCCGCTGCCCAAGGTGAAGGCGGTTGCGTACAGCGCGGCGAAGGTAAAGCTTACATGGGGCTATGTGCCTTACAGGAGCGGATACGCGGTGATGTTCTGCGACGCGGACGGGAACCAGCTGCCGGATACCCAGATCGTTACGACGGGAAATACGTACTATTATCACGCTAACCTTACTCCGGAGACGGAGTATCACTACAGGGTGTGCGCGTATAAGCTGGTCGGCACCGTTAAAGACTACGGCCCGTGGTCGGACCGGGTGTCCGCGAAGCCGGTGCTTGCCGGCGTTACCGGCGCGAAGGCTGCGCCGTACTCGCTGACAAGCGTTAAGGTAAGCTGGAACGCGGTGTGGGGCGTAAGCGGGTATGAGGTGCAGCCGTGCGACGCGGACGGAAACTCGGCAGGGGCCCCGATAGACGTATCAGGCAAATATACCACTGTTGCGGGCGTGACGGGTACGGAATATTACTTTAAAGTGCGCGCGTATGCGAAATATACTAACGGTGCCAGAGTATACAGCGCATTTTCGGCGCCTGTGGGCGCCGCGCCGGGGCTGGCGGCTATGTCGGGGGTGAAAGCGGGGCCGTACACTCTCACCAGCGTCAGGATAAGCTGGGACGCAGTAGCAGGCAGGACCGGATATAGGGTGCAGAGGTGCGACTCTGCAGGCAACGCGATAGGGTCCCCGAAGACGACTACGTACACGTACTATACATGGTCCGGGCTCACTACGGACACGACGTACTACTTCAAGGTATGCGCGTATAAGGGAGGTTACGAAAACGAATACTCCATAGTATCCGCGGTACCGGGGCTTAAGCAGGTAACGGGAGCGAAAGCTGCGCCATACAACGTGACTACGGTGAAGCTGACATGGAAGTACGTGCCGTATACGACGTATTACGAGATATGGGCATGCAATTCCGTGGACGAACCGCAGAGCATCGTCGCAACGACGGGAAACACGTACTATTACGTAAGGAATCTTGAACCGGGAACTTATCGCTACAGAGTCCGTGCGTACCGCACGGGCGAGCATTACGGGGAATATTCCGGGCCGCTCACAGCCGTGTTGCCGGCGTTCGACCCTCCGGCGGTCGTAAAAGCGGGGCCATACAGCCTCACGTCAGTAAAGATATCGTGGAGCAAGGTATGGGGAGCTAGCGGATACAGGGTGCAGATGTGCGACGCCGCAGGCAATCCGATAGAAGGCTCATACAAAACGACGCCATACACGTACTGCATATGGTC
>CAZDZY010000026.1:0-16360 GCA_964510055.1 uncultured Christensenellaceae bacterium | reverse complement strand
CTCTTGGTAACTCGTATAAATTTAAGGTGTGCGCATACGAGAAGAGCACCGGAATGACGAAGTACTCCGCGTATCCCGACACAGCGGTGGAAGCGAAGCCGGGCCTTAAGCAGGTAACGGGAGCGAAAGCCGCGCGGACGGGAGTGATGAGCGTTAAAATCAGCTGGTCTTATGTATCGTATAGGACGGGGTATGAGATATGGCGCTGCGATACCGAAGACGGGGAATATACCAAGGTCGGCGCGACGGCGGGCACGTATTTCTATAACTATTGGGTAGTCCCGGGCGAGACGTATTACTATAAGGTGAAGGCATACAGGATATCGGGAGGGGTTACGTATTACGGCGACTTCTCGAACGTTGT
This sequence comes from uncultured Christensenellaceae bacterium, assembly GCA_964510055.1. GTDB lineage: Bacteria > Bacillota > Clostridia > Christensenellales > SZUA-584 > DTFZ01. The sequence goes on along the minus strand of CAZDZY010000026.1, from coordinate 15,996 downwards.
AAGCGCGACTGCGTAAAAAGGGCATTTCAGAGGCGGCGGCTGCCATCAGGCGGCCGCCGTTTTTTTAATAACTTTTTGCGCTGTTGTTAATAAAGTAATAACTCATAAGATACATCTTATTGTATTCATTTATTATTGACACAACTATATGTTGAGTTGTAAAATAATCATGGGAAAATATAAAAATAATTTGCACATTTACTTTAACAGCCGGCAGAATCACCGGCAGCCTGATAAGACAAAAGAAAAACGCCTTATTATCATGTAAGGAGAAAAGGTTATGGGAAAGGGGATCAGCAGAAGAGAGTTTCTATTTGCAGCCGGGGCGGGACTTGTTTCGCTTATTCTCGCAAGCTGCGGAATCAAATCGACAAAACCGGGAGCTTCGGCAACGGCAACTGCGGCAAAGCCTACCGCAAATCCGACAAAGACTGCGGGGCCGACAAATACTGCTAAGCCCTCGTCCGCCCCTTCGCCGACGCCAATAGGGAGCAACCTCGTTGTGGCGGAAGGGACGGATATGGAATCGCTCATGCAAAGAGGCCTTGACGGCATAGGCGGTATCGGGCGGTTCGTGAATCCGGGAAATGTTGTGGTCATAAAACCGAATTTCAGCGTTCCGAGGAAACCGGATCAGGCGGCCACTACCGACCCGCAGCTCGTGGCCGCGCTGGTAAAACAATGCCTTGGCGCGGGGGCCAAAGAAGTAAAGGTACTCGACCATCCGTTTACCAGCCCGATATGCCTTACGGAAACCGGCATTAAAGACGCTGTGGAAGCCGCAGGCGGTAAAGCGTTTATGATCAACAAGAAAAGCTTCTATGAAAAAGTAGATACCGGCGGGAAGAACCTGAAATCGATACTTTATTCAACCGACGTGCTAAACGCCGACGTATTTATCAACTTTCCCAAACTGAAGCATCACGCGACCACAAAACTGACTATGAGTTTAAAAAACCTGATGGGCATAGTATGGGACAGGGGCCATTTCCACAGTACCGACCTTAATTGGGCGATAGCGGAGCTTACGGCGTTCCGCAAACCAAACCTTACTATCCTGGACGCGACCAAAGGGATAACCACCAAAGGGCCGCGCGGCCCGGGGAAAATAAAGGAATGGGATCAGGTCGTTTTCGGTATGGACCCTGTGGCAATAGACGCGTACGGGGCCAGCCTTTTCGGGCTGAAACCCACCGACATCAAACATCTTAAAATAGCCGCAGCCTTAGGCGTCGGCGAGATAGACCTAAGCAAGATAAACGTAACAAAAGTTTAAGATAAGTTTTCTTAAAGCACAGGAATTAGATAGTAGGAGGCGGAGTATGTTTGGAAACTTAGGCATTCCGGAGCTGATACTTATACTGATAGTTGCTCTGGTGATATTCGGGCCGGGCAAGCTGCCCGAGATCGGCAAGTCGCTGGGAAAGGGCATAGGGGAATTTAAGGATGCGCTGAAAAAGACCCAGGATAAGGACGAGGGCGAAGACCAGGAAAAAGAAAGCGCCCAAAGCAAATAACTGCCGGTTTATAACGAAAGATGAAAGAAAAGCAGAAGAAATCCTCGATGGTCGGGCACCTCAAGGAATTGAGGCGCGTACTCATCGTTTCAGTGATCGCGTTTGCGGCGGCTGCTGCCGGGTGCGGTTTTTTCCTTCGCGATTTTTTTCGGGCCGTTGTCAGGTATCGTGGAAAACCTTGCGGTCACCAGGGTCGGCGAAGGTTTTTTAGTGCAATTGGAGATGGCGTGCGTCGGCGGCATCGTTATCGCGAGCCCTGTGATATTATGGCAGCTTCTCGGCTTTATCGCCCCTGCCCTGTATAAACGCGAAAAAAAAGCGTTTTTTGCGGCTTTCGCGGCTGCGGTATTGCTATTCGCGGGCGGCATCGTATTCGGCTATATAGTAGTGATCAAATTTGCGCTCAGGACTTTTTTGGTAGATTACTCGCAGGGGTACACGCAGATGATCTCCGCCGGAAATTATCTTTCATTTTTCCTTAACTTTTTGCTTCCGTTCGGGCTTGCTTTTCTGGTGCCTCTGGTAACGCTGATACTAAGCAGATTAGGGATAATCAAATCAAAGCAGCTGAAAAAGAAAAGGCGTTACGCGGTTTTGGCCATATTGATAGCTGCGGCCTTCTTAACTCCGCCCGACGTGCTTTCACAGGTGCTGCTTGCCGCGCCTATGTACCTGCTCTATGAGGCGAGCATCGGTATAGCCGTGCTGGCTGAAAGAAAAAAGAGACTGAAAGAAGCCGCTGAAGAAAAAGCCGCGTGATGCAGTAAAAAATTTTATTTGGGGGTATACGGATTGGGGAAAAAGCTGATAAGTATAATTAGATATGCTGCTCAGGCCTTCTCTCTTATATTTTTCATTTATCTTATCGTAAACCTTGTTTATCCTCTGGAGCAAAGCGATACTCTCCAATGGTTTACAAGGACAGACCCCTGGTCGATGTTCAATTTCCTGCGGTGGAACGAACTGTATCTGCCCGACTGGTTCTGGCTGCCGATGATCACGATGATCGTTACTCTTGTTTTCGGCAGGGTTTTCTGCGGATGGCTGTGCCCTTTCGGCACGCTGCAGATGCTTGCCGACAAAGCGGGAAGGCTCATATTCAAAAACAACAGGCATAAAAGAATATCGGCATTGAGGGCAGGAACAGCCCGCGTATTGCGCATCACGCGCTATTTCTGGCTGCTCTTTCTTGTAGTTTTTTTTATACTCGGGTCGAATCTCCTCATGTCGCTTACGCCGTTTTCTTTGCTGAGCGGGGAAACGGTAAATATACTGCGGGGCGTTATCCCGTGGATACTTATTGCTATAATAATAGCCAACGTGTTCTTTTCAAGGGTCTGGTGCAGCTCCGTTTGCCCTACTGGCATACTCCTGTCGCTCATATCAAAGCTGCGCATATTCCGGTACTGGGCTTCGGAGAAATGCACTCAGTGCGGCAAGTGTGTAAAGGCCTGCCCGGCCGGCGCCGCTCCGGGGAGACCGGGGCAGATGGAGGAAGGCTGTATTGTATGCGGGGGCTGCGGCAACGTGTGCCCTGAAAGTGCCGTAAGTTTTTCAGGCCCGAAAAAGAAGTGCAAAAAAATAGAACCGAAAGACGGAAAAGCTGAAAACGCAAAGAACGGACATACGAGGCGTGAATTTTTGAAGATATCGGCTGCCGCCGTTGCCGCGGCGTCTGTATATTCGCTCGGGAAGACCGTTAAAACAACGAGGAAGATACTGCGCCCTCCCGGCGCGCTTGACGAAGGTATGTTTACTTCCGTTTGCAGCCGCTGCGGCAGGTGCATAAAAGTGTGCCCGAACAACGCCCTTGTTCCCATGCCGATAACCGACGGCATAGAGTGCTACGGAACGCCGTATATAATACCGCGGCAGGAAGGGTGCACGCTGTGCCTTGCATGCATGGAAGTCTGCCCGACGGGAGCCATAGAAATGGTGCCCCTTGAACAAGTAAAGATGGGCAGTGCGGCCATAGATAAAAAACGCTGTCTTGCCTGGAGTTTTGAAAAGCTTTGTTTCATATGCGGGGAACAATGCCCGACGCTTGCCATAGAGCCGGACGATCTGATAAGGCCTGCGGTTGACCTTGATATCTGCGTTGGGTGCGGTTCGTGCGAGAAAGCCTGCCCGATAGATGGGGAAGCGGCCATACGCATTACTCCAAAATAGCCTGCCTGAAAAATCATTCGGAATAAACGGTAATAAAGCACAGCTTTTACGGCACCCTTTAAGAAGCGGCGGAAGCGTCGTATTCCTTATACAAATATAATACAATACGATGTTGCAGAGGCCTTCAGTTTAAGGCCTTTTGCTATTGAATACCGCGCGCAGCAATGCTTACGCCGTTATATTATTCTTATATGTTTTTATTCGTCTGGAAGCGTGAATATTTGCGCCGAAGAATGGACAATTGATAAACATGAGGATAACTTGCCGGAAAAGAAAACGAAACGCGCGGGATGAAAAAATGAAGACGACTAAAAAAAGATTTATAGTTCCGGCCCTTCTTTTGATCGGCATAACGGCTGCGGCTGCCGTTGTTTTGCTGCTTACGGGAAGTTTTAATTATCAGGATATGAAATTGAGCCTGCTCGATTTCGGCACCGTAACGAAGGGCATAAATGTAGCGGGTATAGACGTATCCGGAATGGCGCTTGAGGAAGCCAAAGACGCTACCGCCGGGATACAGGCGGAGCTTCTGGGCGATATCAGCATCTACGTAGATATTAACGGGGAATTGATCACGCTTTCCGCAAAGGAAGCCGGGCTCGATACGGATTATGAGGATGTTATCAACAACGCGTTTTCGTACGGGCACAGCGGCAGTATAGACGACCGCATGAAGGCTGCGTTAACGGCCCAAAACGGGTTTGTCGACCTTAAAGTATCAGTCAGGGCGAAAAGGGAAAACGTGGAGGAGGCGCTGAGCGCGCTTAAAGAGAAGCTTGATAAGGAACCGATTGATGCCGCCTGGCAGTTTACGCCCAAAGGACATTATTCAAACGGCGCAGCGTACAGCCCTGAAGTATCGGGACAGCTGGACACCATCCCGGAAAACGGCATGCCCAATGCGCTGCGTTACCAGTATTACAGGACAAGCGAATATATCAAAAATTATATACCAGCCAATGCGAACATATCCCGCTTTACGTATTTGAAAGAAGAAAACGGGCTTGTCGTCGATATGGGGCCGGTCGCCGATTCTATTATCAGCGCCGCGGAGACGGGCGATTATTCGGCCATTAAAGCGCCTGTGGAGGTGCTAAAGCCCGCGATCCATATTGACGACGTAAAGGATAAGACGCAGCTCATATCTTCATGGACTTCGAGCTACGAGAGCCACTACGGCGCCGAAAGAAATTATAATGTCGCGAAACTTTCCGGAATAATAAACGGGGTCACCATAAAACCTGGGGAAATTTGGTCCATAAACGAAGAGGCGGGGCCGAGGACATACGAGAACGGCTGGAAAGGCGCCCCGGGCATAAAAAACGGAGCTTTTGTTACTGAGCCGGGAGGCGGGGTCTGCCAGATATCGAGTACGCTGTACAACGCTGCTCTCCGGGCCGGGCTCGAAATAGTCGAATCGAGCAGGCATTCGGTCATATCGAACTATATGCCGCTGGGGCTGGACGCCACTATAAGCACCGGGGGAAAAGACGTAAAGATCAAAAACATATACGATACGCCCGTGTTTATCGTTTCGTATGTAAATAAAAAAGAAAAAAACGTCACTGTGGAGATCTACGGGCCTCCCGTTACATACGGGGAGTACGGACAGGTCATACTCGGGTTTTCTTCAAATGTGATCGAACGGACGGAAATGCCGGACACAAAAGTCCATTATAACGCAACAGAAACGCCTGACGGGAAACCGATAGCATCAGGAGCGGCGAAGAATTTTGTGTCGGCGCGCCGGGGCACAAAAGCGCAGGTCTATATACATTATCTCTCTCTCGACGGAAAAGAGCTGGAAACGAAGAAATTTTATGTGGCTTCATACCCTAAAATAACCGGTCAGAAATACGTCAACGGCCTGCCGCCGAAAGAATAATAAAACGAAAACTTTACTAACGCAGATCAGCTGTTTCCTGCACCATCATTTTTTTGTTATAATAGAGCAAACCTTAACTGCTATTATCGGAGGCGGCTATGACGGAAAAAAGCTATAGGGTAACGGGCATGACGTGCGCCGCGTGCGCGGCAAGCGTTAAAAAGGCGGCTATGAGGCTCCCGGGAGTTGAGAGCGGAGACGTCAACCTCGCGACGGAAAAGCTGGCTGTCCGGTTCGACGAAACGAAGGTTTCCTTCTCCGAATTTAAGAAAGCCGTGGAAAGCGCCGGCTACGGCCTCGTGGACGAACAGCAAAAACAAAAAGAGATAGCCGTAGAGGGCATGACCTGCGCCGCATGCAGCGCCGCGGTGGAGCGCGCCGTAAAAAAGCTTGAAGGCGTAAGATCCGCTTCTGTCAATTTGGCAACGAACCGCGCCGCGGTCGAGTACGACCCGTCGAAAGTAAAAATGTCGGAAATAAAAGCGGCTATCACTAAAGCGGGATATACCCCTAAAGATATAGAGCACGGGACGCAGGACGAGGAAGGAAAAAAGCGCGAACGCGAGATAAGGAACATGAGGCTGAGGCTCATAACGGCTATAGTATTCGCCGCGCCCGTTCTCTATTTAGCGATGGGGCATATGTTCTCGATCCCGCTGCCCGTACCGGAATTCATGAGCCATCATACGCACCCTGAGGTTTTTGCCGCGGTCCAGCTTATTTTAACCATACCCGTGCTGTTTGCCGGCAGCAGGTTTTTTAAGGTGGGCTTTAAGACGCTTTTCCATGGCTCGCCCAATATGGATACGCTCGTAGCCATTGGGACGGGCAGCGCGTTTCTGTACAGCGCTTACTCAGCCATAATGATTTTCATAAACAGCGGGAATATGCCCGCACAGGAAACATACGTCGGGCAGCTGTATTTTGAATCCGCCGCGGTCGTGATAACGCTCGTGATGGCAGGCAAGTTTTTGGAGGCGGCAAGCAAGGGCAAGACTTCGGAGGCGATAAAAAAGCTCATGAACCTGCGGCCCAAGACCGCTACGATAATCAGAAACGGCGCTGAAATAGAGACGCCGCTCGATGAAGTAGCGGCGGGAGATATATTGCTCGTGCGCCCCGGCGCTTCGATACCCGTCGACGGGGTGGTGGAAGAAGGCATATCTTCTGTAGATGAGTCTATGCTTACCGGTGAAAGCCTTCCGGTGGAAAAGCAGCCTGGCTTAGCTGTAACAGGCGGAAGCATCAACGGCGAAGGGCTTCTTAAGCTTAAGGCAACGCTGGTCGGAGAGGATACCGCTCTCTCGAAGATAATAAAGCTGGTGGAAGAAGCGCAGGGAAAGAAAGCCCCTATAGCGAAACTGGCCGATATAATATCGGGGTATTTCGTACCGGCGGTAATGGGAATAGCGGCAGCAGCGGCGGTGATATGGGCGCTTGCCGGGCAGGGCTTTGATTTTGTGCTGGGCAGGTTTTTGACCGTACTCGTCATCGCGTGCCCGTGCGCGCTGGGGCTCGCTACGCCGACAGCGATAATGGTAGGAACGGGCAAAGGAGCGCAGCTCGGCGTATTGATAAAAGGCGGCGAGGCGCTCGAGACTACGCATAAAGTAAGCAGCGTCGTTTTCGATAAAACGGGTACTATAACGGAAGGGAAGCCCATGATTACCGATATAAAGACATACGGGTCTTTGGACGGGGAGCAGGTGATCTTTTTAAGCGCTTCGGCGGAAAGGGGATCGGAGCATCCGATAGCGCGCGCCATAGTAGAATACGCGACGGGCAAAGGGATCGAACCAAAAGAGCCCCGTGAATTCAGGGCAATGCCGGGCAGGGGCATAGATGCCCTTGTGGAGGGGAAGCGCGTGCTTGCGGGCAATATTAAGCTCATGGAGGAAAACGGAGTAGACACAGCGCCCGCTATAGCGGACGCGCAGACGCTGTCGCGTAAGGGGAGGACTCTCATGTACATAGCCGCGGATGGAAAGATAGAGGCGCTTATGGCCGCGGCCGATACGCTTAAACCAACGAGCAAGGCCGCGATAGAAAGGCTGAAATCGGCGGGGCTTGAAGTATACATGATAACGGGCGACAACAAAAGCACAGCGCAGGCCATAGCGGCGGAAGCGGGGATAGACAATTTGCTCGCTGACGTGCTGCCGGGAGATAAGGCAAGCGAAGTAAAAAAGCTTCAGGAAAGCGGCAAAAAAGTCGCGATGGTGGGCGACGGCATAAACGACGCGCCCGCGCTGGTGCAGGCCGATATAGGAATGGCGATAGGGACAGGTACGGATATAGCCGTAGAGTCGGCCGACGTGGTGCTTATGCGCGGCGATATAAACGAAGTGTGGACGGCGATAGCATTGAGCCGCGCTACTATCCGTAATATAAAGCAGAACCTTTTTTGGGCGTTCATATACAACATAGTGGGAATACCGCTGGCGGCCGGGGTGTTTTACGCGTTCGGCGGGCCTCTCCTTGACCCGGTATTCGCGGGCGCCGCAATGGCGCTGAGCTCCGTGTCCGTGGTATCCAACGCTTTGCGCTTAAAGCGCTTTAAAGTAAGGAATTAAGATGAGCAATATGTGAGGAGTATAATATGGTCTATTTTGTAAGGCACGGCAATAAAGAAAAAAGCGAGAGTTACGATCACTATTATAATGAAACGCTGCATATTATGGACGAGCCACTCAGCGAAAAGGGAAAAGGCGACGCGCAAAAAATAGCGGAATACTTTAAAGATATCCCTATCAAAAAGATAATCGTCAGCCAGTATAAAAGAACATACGAAACAGCGGCCCCTGCTGCAAAAGATAAGAAAATATCGATAACCATAGACGCGCGTGTTAATGAAATAAACAACGGCGAACTCAGGAATATGTCTGATGGAGAGATCATATCGAAGTACCCGAAGCTTTGGAACGATTTTATGAGCCATAGCCGCGACGTCCGTTTTCCGAACGGGGAGTCGGGAGAAGAGGTAAAGAAACGGCAGGACAGTTTTTTAAGCGATATCGAATCAGAGAGGGAAGATATACTTGTTGTCAGCCACGACGGATTCATCCGGCTGCTTATGTGCAATATACTGGGGCTGCCGGTCTATATGAGATACAAATTCAAAACGGATATGGGCGCTTTAAGCGCCTTAGAATACGATGAAGAAGATAACGGATGGAAGATAATAAGGTTCAACCAGATCTTATAATACTGCAAAAAAAATGATTTTAATATTCCGGTTAAAGTAGTATAATAGCTCTCAGTATATACCAATGATTGAAAGGCGATGATTTTATGACATGCTGGTTTTGCTCAGCAAGAGAAGGTGACCCGAAGCATATACTCGGCATTGACATGTACGGGGAAGTGGGAGTTCAGAATAACGAAGCGCAGACGAACGTTGCCTATAACGTAAAGCATATCGACGTTCCGCGGTGCGCCGACTGCCACAGCAAGCACAAGATAGCGAAGATCGCGCGTTTTATGAGCCTTGTTTTACTTGTGCTGCTTTTAGCGGGAGCCCTTACCGCCGCGTTTAAATGGGTGCCCGATCTGGCAGCGGGGCTTTGGTTAGGGCTGGCAGCAGGGCTGCTCGTAGCCTGCCTGCTCTCTTCCGCGCTTGTGCAGAAAGGGATTAAGTCGGAAGGCAAGAGCCGCTCAAGATACCCCGAGGTGCTGGATATGCTGAAAAAGCAGTACCATTTCGGCCTGAGGCCCAAAGAACAAATGCCCAAAGTGCAGCCGCCTGCCGCGCCGCCCGCCCTGCCCGGCCAGAACACAGGGGACAACGGACCCAGTAACGGATAACAATTAGACTTATATATTTGCTAAGTCCTGTTATAGGGCTCAGTTAGCATCTTAAAGAGAAGTTTATATTTACTTCTCTTTTTATTATTAACTAAAGAGTTTATGCTGGAAAGAATTAAGAAGATAATGCCTTCACCTTGAGGGGAAGGTGCCCGGGCGCTAAATTATACGGCTTGCATTTTGGACTGATAATTTAGTGCCCGGGCGGATGAGGTGTTGTACCCAGGCAAGCGTGAAATTTACACCTCATCAGTCAGACGCGAGATTGCGGGGCTTTTCTTTGGGGCTTAACAATCTAGTGTCTGACAGCTTACCCTCAAGGGGAAGCCAAGTAAACTTCAAGAATTTTTTACGAATGACGGGTACGCCATGAGGCGATGCCAGTATTATCGCATGTGAAATCCTTCTGGACGTGGCCGGGAGATCGTTTTAGTCTGCGCATCACAATATTGGATGTTGTGTTATATTTTGTTGAAGGCTGCCGAAAATACGTGTATAATAACTGTTATAGAGCCGGCGCGAAGGGGGAGAGATCGTGGCGCAGATGATTATAAACAGCCCGGTACTAAGAACGTTATCGCGGGCAAAAGAAAAAAACGGCATTGAAGAGCGTACGCTTATAGGCGAATTGTTCCCCGATACATTTATGAAAGAACACACCCGATTTTCCAGTATCGAAGAATTATTCGAAAGCGGCAGCTTTGTATCACTCAACCAAACGCCCTCCGATGAAGACATCGACGGGCACGTATTCATAACGACCGACTTTAACAGCTGGGAAGAGATGGCGGACGCAGCCGCGAAGGAATATTGCGCGAAAGACAGGAATGGCGGCTGACTTCGCAAATTTGGCCAATATAGCAACTTCTATGTAGCTTTTAATTTTGCGTATTACAGACAAATAATACCCTCTTTATTAGGTGTTAATTTTTCTTTGTTTTTGTGTTATAATATAATTTGTTTTTCCTATATAGGCCCGAAGTCTTTTTACATCTTTGCGGTTCACTGAATAAAAATAAAGCGGAGCGGTTTATAAATGGATACTATCATCAAAAACGGCGTTATCATCACCTCGAGTGATACCTTCAACGCGGATATAGCAGTAAATAACGGGAAGATCTGCGCTATAGGCGCCGGCCTCGGTTCGGACGCCGTTAATGTATTTGACGCGGAAGGAAAATATGTTTTGCCGGGTGCGGTCGACGCGCATGTGCACCTGCAGCTCCCCGTAGCGAACGCAGTTTCGGCCGATACGTACGAATCGGGCACCCGCGCCGCCGCGTGCGGAGGTGTAACCACCGTATTTGATTTTGCGCTGCAGAGCCGGGGCGAAGGTCTGCTCGATAACGCGAGGGAAATGATATCAGAATTCGCGCCTCAGGCATGTATAGATTTTGGGCTCCATACCGCCGTTACCGATATAGACAAGGTGTCTGTCGAAGAGATAATGAGATCGATTGATTTCGGTATAACGAGCTTCAAACTTTATATGGTATATAAGGGTTTGATGGCTGACGACGGCGCTCTGTTTGAGATGCTGGATATGTCCCGGGAGACGGGAGCGCTCGTCGCGGTGCACGCCGAGAACCCCGCTATCATTGAGAGAAGAATAAAAAAGCTTTTAGCAACCGGTAAGACGGACGCATGGCACCACTACGAGAGCCGCCCGGAATTTGTCGAGGCGGAAGCTATAAAGCGCGCTGTTTACCTCGCGAAAGCGGCCGGCTCGAAGCTTTATATCGTTCATCTTGCGTGCAAAGAGGGCATGGAGGAAGTAATAAAAGCAAAGAGCGAGGGTTATCCCATAATCGCGGAAACATGCCCGCAGTATCTTAATTTCACGAGCGAAGTATACAAACGCCCCGACGGGCGCAATTTCGTCTGCTCGCCCCCAATAAAAGGGCATGAAAGCCGCGAAGCGCTCTGGGAAGGCATCAAAAACGGGTATATATCAACTGTAGCCACAGACCATTGCCCGTTCCAGTCGTATGAGAAAGATTACGGTAAAGACGACTTCACCAAAATACCAAACGGCTGTATGGGGACTGAGAATATGTTCCCGTATATGCTGGGCGAGGCGAATAAAGGCCGCATAACGTTCAATAAGGCCGTAGAGTTGTGCTGCACGAACCCGGCTTCAGTGTTCGGCTGCGCGCCGCAGAAAGGAACGCTCTCTCCCGGCAGCGACGCCGATATCGTGATATACGACCCCGGGATGCGGCTCACCGTAACAAAGGAAAACATGCACTCGAATGTCGATTACACGATATGGGAAGGTTATGAGATGAAAGGTTACCCTATAATGACGTTCTCGCGGGGCAGGCTCGTTTATGATAAAGGACTGTTTACAGGGGAGCCGGGATGGGGGCAGTTCATACGCTGCCATGTTTCTTAAAATCATATAAAATATAAGGAGTAAACAGATGGCGCAGGCAAAAAAGCTTCTTGAGCAGCTTAAAAATTTAAACTATAAGGATATGTACGAGCAGGATTTCCTTCTGACGTGGGAAAAGACTGACGACGAATTAAAATCAATATTTGCCGTGGCGGATACACTGCGGGCGATGAGGAAAGAAAACATATCTTCGCGTATTTTCGATAGCGGGCTCGCGATATCCAATTTCCGCGATAATTCTACCAGGACGCGTTTCTCATTCGCGTCAGCCTGCAACCTCTTAGGGCTTTACGTACAGGATTTGGACGAGGGCAAATCGCAGATCGCGCACGGCGAGACCGTAAGGGAAACGTCTAATATGATCTCGTTCATGGCTGATGTGATAGGCATACGCGACGACATCTATATAGGCAAAGGCAACGCATATATGAGGGAAGTATCCGCATATGTTGAGGAAGGGTATAAAGACGGCGTGCTTCAGCAAAGGCCGACGCTCGTTAACCTGCAATGCGATATTGACCACCCTACGCAAACCATGGCGGATATGCTGCATCTTATACACCATTTCGGAGGGGCGGAAAATCTTAAAGGTAAAAAGTTAGCTATGACCTGGGCCTACTCCCCGAGTTACGGCAAGCCGTTGTCGGTCCCGCAGGGGGTGATCGGGCTGATGACAAGGATGGGCATGGACGTGGTGCTGGCGCACCCGAAGGGGTACGACCTTATGCCGGAGGTCGAAGATATAGCGAAAATAAACATAGCCGCGAGCGGCGGCACATATACAAAGACGGACAGGATGGACGAGGCTTTCAGGGACGCCGACATAGTATACCCGAAAAGCTGGGCGCCGTATGCCGCGATGGAGAAACGCACTAAGCTTTACGGGGAAGGCGATTCCGAAGGCATCAAGAAGCTCGAGAAGGAATTGCTCGCCCAGAACGCTGAGCATAAAGGCTGGGAGTGCACGGAAGAGCTTATGAAAACCACAAAGAACGGCGAAGCGCTGTACATGCACTGCCTCCCGGCTGATATTACAGGCGTCAGCTGTGAACAGGGCGAAGTAGCGGCGTCCGTGTTCGATCGTTACCGCGTACCGCTGTATCAGCAGGCGGGATACAAGCCGTATATAATAGCGGCGATGATCTTTCTCGCGAAAGTAAAGGAGCCTTACCTTACGCTGGAAAAACTGCTGAACAGGGGCAGAAAAAGATTTGACGGCTGATATATCAATATAGAAACAGAGGTGTTTGAAATGAAGAGACTTCTTATTAAAAATGCCGACTGGATACTCACAATGGACGCCGGGCGCAGGCGTCTTAAACACAGCGACATACTCGTAGAAGACAACGTGATCGCGAAGATAGGCAGCGGCTTTGAAAGCGAAGGGCCTTTTGACGAGGTGATAGACGCAAAAGGCATGATAGCGCTGCCCGGGTTCGTGAACACGCACCACCATTGTTACCAGTCGCTCGTGCGCAATATCACCGTCGCGAACGGGCTCACACTGGAGCCGTGGCTCGCCGTTGTGTACGAGATATTCCAGGAACTTAGCCCAGAATCCGTCGACGCCGGAATAATGGTCTCGCTCGGGGAGCTGCTTAAAACGGGCTGTACGACGTCGATGGACCATCATTACCCGTTTCCGGTCAAAACGAGCCGGGAGCTTATAGACGCGGAAATTAAAGCCGCGTCGAGGCTCGGTATACGTTTCCACCCCACAAGGGGCAGCATGTCGAAAGGCAAGTCAAAGGGAACGCACGTGCCCGAAGCGCTCGTGCAGAATGCGGAAGAGATACTCGAAGACAGCGAGCGCCTCATAAAAACGTACCACGACCCAAAGAAATACTCGATGTTGCGCATAGGCCTCGCGCCGTGCTGGCACGGGTTCGATTCCCTGCCCGAGGTAATGGAAAAGTCGCTCGAGATGGCGAGAAGATACGGAGTGCACTGCCACAGCCATCTCGCAGAGAGCAAGGCGGAGATCGGCAACAGCATACAGAAATTTGGCTGCCGCCCGGTTGAATACGTAAGGCGTCTAGGCTGGATCGGCAAGGATATATATTTTGCGCATTGCGTGCAGCTCAATGACGAAGAGGTAGAGCTGATGGCCTCAACGGGCACGGGCATCGCCCACTGCCCGGTATCCAACATGTTTTTGAATTCCGGTGTGTGCCGCGTGCCTGAGCTCATAAAGAAGGGCGGCAGAGTAGGCCTCGGCGTAGACGGCTCGGCGAGCAGCAACTCGTCGAATATGATGGCCGAGATAAAGACGTGCTACCTGATGCACCAGCTGCAATACGGGCACGACGGGCTTACGGCCGAGCAGGTGCTCGAACTCGCGACGTTCCGCGGCGCTGAAGTGCTGGGGCGCAACGACATAGGGCGCCTTGAGCCTGGCATGGCAGCGGATATAACGCTGATGAACTGGAACCAGCTGCAGTACGCGGGCGGGTGCAACGACCCGGCGGCATGCATTGTTATGAGCGGGGACAGCAGGATGGTCGATACCGTCATCGTAAACGGAAACGTCGTCGTGCAAAGCGGCGCGCTGCTTACCGTAAACGAAGCGGAAGAAACCGCCAAAGCCAATGAAACAGGAAAAGAAATGCTGAGAAGAGCTTCGGAGCGCGTTCCGGGGCTTAAACAGGATCTATAAATACAAATAAACAGTACTTAATTTGGAGGAAAAATTGATGGCACAAAGAAGCATACCATTCGGGCCGACGTATGAAGAGATGCTCGATCCGCAGACGATAGACCCGGGCGTCAGGAAGAAGGCTCTTAAGGCGCTTGAAGAAGACGAGATGGACCCGGTAAACCTTTTCAACATCACTTGGAAAGACGAGAACAACGAAGTGCGTAAAATAGTGCTCCCCAAAGAGCTTACGGGCGTTGACGCGAACATCGTCGTTATGCTCGGCAAATATTTTCCGTCGGGTTCGCACAAGGTGGGGCCGGCATATTCAACGCTTATAGAGGGGTGCGTAGACGGCGAGATAATGCCGGGCGAGCATACGATACTCGGGCCTTCCACAGGCAACTTCGGCATAGGCGTGTCGTACATATGCAACCTGATGGGATATAAAGCCATAGTAATAATGCCGGACAACATGAGCAAAGAACGGTATGAGAGGATAAGGAGATACGGCGCTGAGCTCGATTTAACGCCGGGTACGGAATCGGACGTCATACTCACGCTGCAGAGGACGTACGAGCTTAAGAAGGAACCGAAAAACAGGCCTCTCGCCCAGTTCGAGCTTCTGCCAAATTATCGTTTTCACCGGCACGTCACGGGCAATTCCGCTATTGAAGCAGTTAAGGGAATAGGAAACGGACGTATAGCCGCGTTCGCGTCCGCTCCGGGCAGCGCGGGCACTATTGCCGCGGGCGATGCCATAAAGAAGGCGTTTCCGGAATGTAAGGTAGTCGCGCTCGAACCGTACGAGTGCTCAACGCTCTCGAACGGCGGCAGGGGGCAGCACCGCATAGAGGGCATAGGCGACAAGATGTGCACGCTTATACACAACGTGCTTACGACGGATTTTGTGGCGCTCATATACGACGACGACTGCGTACGGGCGCTGAAAGTGATCCACGACAAACCGGAGATACTCACAAAGCTCGGAATAAAGAAAGACGCAGCCCTCGGCATGCGCGAACTGTTTGGCGTGTCGGGCATATGCAACATACTCGGTGCCATTAAGATAGCGAAGTACTTAAAACTCGGGCCTGACGATAACGTTGTAACTATAGCTACGGACGGGTTCGACAGGTATAATTCCGTGCTTGAAGACCTTGACAGCAGGGTACTCGAGACTGCGGACTTCGTGCTCGAACGCTGGGTGAACGATATATTCCTCGGCATGAGCGAGGAGCACGTATACGACTTCCGCCGCGCGGACAGGAAAGAGCAGCTGTTCAAGCAAAAAGAAAATGACTGGCTGCCGTTCGGATACAAGAAGTCATACCTCGATTCCATGAGAAAGCCGGAGTTCTGGGAAAGCGAATACGGAAAGATAGCGGAGTACGACGATAAGATAAAGAACATGCGTCAGGGGGACTGATATGGGTTCTCACATAAAAGTCGTAATAGCGCTCGGCGGCAACGCGCTCGAAGAGAAGGGCATGCAGCCTACAGCCGAGGCGCAGCTTGAGGTC
Source organism: uncultured Christensenellaceae bacterium (assembly GCA_964510055.1). Lineage (GTDB taxonomy): Bacteria > Bacillota > Clostridia > Christensenellales > SZUA-584 > DTFZ01. Next base: position 68 of record CAZDZY010000026.1, on the reverse strand, counting down.
ATAAAGAAGACGTGCGAGATTATAGCTGATATCAAGAACATATTCGGATACGAGATGGCTATAGCGCA
>CAZDZY010000025.1:3236-34146 GCA_964510055.1 uncultured Christensenellaceae bacterium | reverse complement strand
TATGCCCTTTTAGGGCTGGTGCATACCACCAGTTTAACTGGTGGTTTTGATTGTTAAAACAGATGGAAGACAGATTAAATGATAGATATTGATAAGCTCGGGGATATCCTGCCAAAAGTCCAGAAACCGGCGAGGTATACGGGCGGGGAACTGGGCGAAATAAAAAAGGAAATAACGAAAGAGACGCTGCGTTTCGCGTTCTGCTTTCCCGACGTATACGAAGTAGGCATGTCCCACCTTGGTACAAGCATATTATATCACCTGCTCAGCGGCATGGAGAACGTATACGCCGAAAGGTGTTTCTGCCCGTGGCCGGATATGGAGCAGGCGCTGAAAAGTATCGGTTTGCCTTTATTTTCGCTTGAAACCAAGACCGCGCTTTGTGATTTTGATATCGTCGGCTTCAGCCTTTCATACGAAATGTGCTACACGAACGCGCTCACGATGTTATCACTCGGGAGCATACCTCTGCATGCAAAAGACAGGGGAGAAAACAGCCCGCTCGTGATCGCGGGCGGCGGGTGCGTTTACAACCCTGAGCCGCTGGCGGATTTTATAGACCTCTTTGTTGTCGGCGAAGCCGAGGAATCGTTGCCCGAACTTGTGAGGTCTTATAAAGAGTGCAAAGCGAAAGGGCTGAGACGGGAAGAGTTTTTGAAAAGAGCTGCGAAGATACAGGGCATATATGTGCCCTCGCTTTACGATATAGAATATCACGACGACGGGGCAGTCAAAAGCATAAAGGCAAAAGACGGAGCGCCGCAAAGCATCATGAAGCGCATAGCCGCTGACTTTGACGGGAGCTTCTTCCCCGAGCGGCCCATAGTGCCGTATCTTGGAGTAGTGCACGACAGGGTCACGCTGGAGATAATGCGCGGCTGCACGAGGGGCTGCCGCTTCTGCCAGGCGGGGTTCGTATACCGTCCGGTGCGCGAGAGGAAAGCTGAAAGGCTGCTCGGGCAGGCGGAGATCTGCATAGCGAATACCGGGCACGAGGAAGTCTCGCTTTGTTCGCTTTCGACCGGCGATTATTCGCAGGTCGCAAGGCTTGTATGCGAACTGACAGACAGCTTAAAAGGCAAAGGGGTCTCCGTTGCGGTGCCGTCTCTGCGGATAGACTCTTATGAAGGAGAATACGCGCAGCGCTTAAAGCAGGTAAGGAATACCGGCCTCACGTTCGCGCCCGAAGCCGGTACGCAGCGCCTGCGGGATATAATAAACAAGAACATAACGGACGACGATATTTATTCTTCCGTAAAGGAAGCTTTTGAGGGCGGCGCAAACGGCGTAAAGCTGTATTTTATGATAGGGCTGCCGGGCGAAACTGAGGAAGACGTAAAGGGCATAGCCGAGACCGCGAAGCGTATAAAAGATATATATTACGGCGTGCCCAAAGAAAGAAGGGGCGGGGGTTTCAGGCTTACTGTGAGCGTTTCTAACTTCGTTCCGAAACCGCATACTCCTTTCCAGTGGGAGCCGCAGGACGATATGGAGACGCTGTATAGAAAGCAGCGGATGTTAAAGGATATATTGCGGCCTGTAAAAGGGATATCGCTGAATTGGCACGACGCGAGGCTCAGCATGCTGGAGGCGGTATTTTCACGGGGAGACAGGAAGCTGTCCGCTGTGCTCGAAGAGGCGCACAAGCTCGGCTGCCGGTTCGACAGCTGGGCGGAGATGTTCGATTTCGCAGGCTGGATAAAAGCTTTTGAAAACACCGGCCTTTCACAGCAGTTCTACGCAAACCGTTTGCGCGTCAAAGACGAAGTATTCCCTTGGGATATGATAGACTCAGGAGTGAGCAGGGGATACCTTTGGGAACAAAGGGAGGCCTCGTTGCAGGGAAAGACCACGCCCGACTGCCGCGAAGGCTGCTTAGGCTGCGGCCTCAGGGAAGCGGGGCTGTGCGTATGAGGATCGCGTTGGAGTTTGAAAAAAAAGACGCGGCAAAGTATATTTCACACCTCGACCTGCAGCGCGCGTTTTCGAGGGCCATAAGGCGCTCCGGCGTTCCGGTCGCGCTTTCGAAAGGGTTCAATCCGCATTATACCGTGTCGTTCGCTTCGGCGCTGGCGCTCGGGATCGAGAGCGAGTGCGAGATAGCCGAGCTGGCCCTGGGAAAAGACGCCGATCCGAGGCAGCTGCTCGCTGCGCTCGAGGCCGTAATGCCGCCCGGGCTGTACGCGAAAAGGGCTGCCGTATTGAATGATAATGCTCCGAAGCTCGCCGCGTCTGTGCGCGAAGCGGAATATGAAGCGTTTTTAAGCTCGGGCGATTTGGACAAGATAAAAAAAGCGGTATATGATATAATGGATTCCAGGGAGATAACCGTTAACAAAAACGGGAAAGATATAGATATAAGATGCATGATATCTTCTTTGAAGTTTGAAGGAGACCGCATCGGCTTAAGGCTTGCGGCGGCACCATCAGGCTCGCTGCGCCCCGATATCGTTATTGCGGCAATCAAAGAGCGGGCGGGAGAGTTTTCGTGCCGCATAGTACGCACAAGGCTTCTGACAAAGGTATCGGAAAAAGAAGAAGACCTGTACGAAGCTTTTACAAAAGCTTAGGGCGGAAAAAAGGTTATCTTAAACAGTAATAAACGGCTTATTAAAGCCTTTATATATTTTTTTATTTGGTTTGGAGACTTATTGATGAACAAAAAAATAATAGCGGACATAAGCCCCCACGAGGCGAGGATCGCGCTGCTTGAAGACGATAAGCTGGTTGAGATCCACGTTGAGAGAAGGGGCAAAGAGAGGCTTGTAGGCAACATATACAAGGGAAGGGTCGCCAACGTGCTTCCCGGAATGCAGGCGGCGTTTGTCGATATCGGCCTTGAGCGCAACGCTTTTCTTTACGCCGGCGATATACTCGTCGACCAGTCCGACTTCGAATTCGGCGGCAGCGCTGAACACCCCAACCTAAAGCCGAAGAGCATAGAGGAAATGGTGCAGGAAGGCCAGGAGATAGTCGTACAGGTTTTAAAGCAGCCGGGGGGAGCGAAAGGAGCGCGCATAACTTCTCACGTTACCCTGCCCGGGCGCATGCTCGTGCTCATGCCTACCGTAAACCATGTGGGCGTTTCACGCCGCATCGAAGACGAGGCCGAGCGCGGCAGGCTCAAAGATGTGCTTGAAGGCATAAAGCCAAAAGACATGGGCGTGATAGTACGGACTGCGGCCGCTGGTAAGACCGAAGACGAGTTTATAGGCGAGCTCAAATTCCTGGAAAAACTCTGGCAGAGGATAACGAGCCGGAGCGAAGTGCTCCGTGCGCCAAGGCTGGTGCATGCGGAAGAATCGCTGATATTCAGGACAGTGCGCGATATATTTACCCCCGACGTATCCGAGTTCATAATAAACGACCGCGACTATTATGAAAAAGTTACCGCAGTCGCGGGGATAATAGCGCCTTATATGAAAGACAGGGTGCAATTCTATACCGCGGGCAACAGCATATTCGACGATTTCGGCATACAGGCAAGGATAGATAAATCGCTTGAGAAAAAAGTGTGGATGAAGAACGGCGCGTATATAATAATCGACGAGACGGAAGCGCTGACGGTAATAGACGTCAACACAGGCAAGTTCGTGGGAGATACGGACCTGCAGGAGACCATACTGGAAGTAAACATAGAGGCCGCCAAAGAGATAGCCCGCCAGCTCCGGCTGCGGGACGTAAGCGGCATAATAGTTATAGATTTTATAGACATGGAGATCGAGAGCAACAAGCTAAAAGTAATAGAAGCGCTCGAGACCGCGCTCGCCAAAGACCGGACGAAGACTAACGTGCTCGGCATAACGAGCCTTGGCCTTATCGAGATGACGAGAAAAAAGGTTAGAAAAAAGCTTTCGAGCGTACTGAAGCGCACGTGCCCCTACTGCGGCGGCAGCGGGCTTGTGGACAGCGAGGAAACTACTGCGCTCAACCTGCGTCGTTTCGTGCTGCGGCAGACGGCGAATTCGGATATAAAGGAATACCTTATAGAAGTAAATCCGCAGGTCGCCAAATTCATTTCTGACAGGGCGACGGATGAAGAGCCGATAATACCGAAAGTAGAAGGAGTAAAATTCTACATACTCTCCGATGAGGCGGCGCATATCGCCGATTTCCGCGTTACCGAGATAACAGGCCCTAAGGAGCGCGATAAGCTCAGCGGAAAAGTAAAAGTGTTTTGTTGACAGCAAATAAAGTTTATGATATTATTTTTAACTGAGCCGCGCGGAAACGGTCGATAAATCTTTAACCGGGAAGCTGGAGTTTTAAGGTTAAAGATACCGTTACGGCGAGACTGGGAAGAGGAGGTAGCAGCTTAATGTACGCAGTATTTGAAACAGGCGGAAAGCAGTATAAGGCGGAAAAAGGCGACGTCGTGTTTGTTGAGAAACTTGCGGCCGAGCCCGGAAAAGCGGTAAGCTTCGACGCGCTTATGGTAGCGGACGGCAGCAACGTTATGATAGGAACGCCCGTTGTAAAGGGCGCTAAAGTAAAAGCCAAGGTAGTAGAACACGGCAAAGAGAAAAAGATAGTAATATTCAAATATAAGCCGAAAGATAATTACCGCAAAAAGCAGGGCCACAGGCAGCCTTTTACTAAGATCGAGATAACAGGCATAGCGGTTTCGGGCAAAGAGGCGGAAGAAACGCCGGCAGCCGAAACAAAGCCCGCAGTAAAGGCGGCAGTTAAGCCGGCGGCCAAGCCAACGGCAGAGAAACCGGCGGCCAAGCCCGCGGCAGATAAAGCGGCGGTAAAACCGGCAGCCGAAACAAAACCCGCAGCTAAAGCGGCAGCGAAACCGGCGGCAGAGAAGACAGCGGCGGTAAAGCCCGCGGCAGCGAAACCGGCGGCAAAAGCAGCAGCAGCTAAGCCGGCGGCAGCGAAACCGGCGGCAAAGACAGCAGCGGCAAAACCGGCAGCGGCAAAACCGGCAGCAAAGAAGCCGGCGGCCAAGAAACCGGCTGAACCTGAAAAATAGACCAAATAGGTTCTGAAGTGAAAGCGAGGTGCGAAAGCAATGGCACATAAAAAGGGTGTAGGAAGTTCCAGAAACGGAAGAGACAGCGAGAGCAAGCGTCTCGGCGTTAAACGCGGAGACGGCCAGTTCGTGCTCGCGGGAAATATTCTCGTACGCCAGAGGGGAACGCATATTTACCCGGGCAACAACGTCGGTATCGGCAGCGACGATACTTTATTTTCCCTCGTGACGGGGAATGTAAAGTTCGAGCGCAAAGGCCGCGACAAAAAACAGGTAAGCGTATACCCCAACTGATTAAACGACACAGGCAGGCTCGAATGAGCCTGTTTTCTTTTTACGGTATATTCAAAGAAATACATAACGGCCGGTAAGGGAGGATCAAAATGAAGAGGAATTGGATAGCGGCGGCAGCCGCGGCGCTTGTACTTGCGTTTTTTCTGCCGGGATGCGTCAGGACGGCTGCGCCCATACTTACGGGGAAACCGGAAAAGACGCAGCAGCCCGCAGTATATATCATCGACGGCACAAAGATTTTCAGGCAATCTGATGGTGACAATACGCTCATATACGACGCGTCCGCATATTTTAAGAAGGGCTGGAATTGCTGGCTTGATAATCTTGTTGCGGAAGACGGCGTGATATATTTTACCGAGGGCGGCATACTGGGCGACGATGAGGAGAACTCTGTGAATCGCATAATCCGTATAGACGAATACGGACGAACGGTGCTTGATGAAAAGGGCGTTGTTGGCTATACGCAGCTGGTCCCGTATGGGGATCGGATAATTTTTGTGCAGGACGGATTCGATGCGCAGGATATCGGCTGGGCGAATAAGGACGGCAGCGCTTCAGCGTATCTGGATTTCTCGGAATACGCCGCGCGTTACGGCGTCGAGGCATATTACAACGGCGCGACGCTGAGAATGAAAGACGGAGTGTTATACGCTGATATATCATTTTTTACGGACAGGGATCCTGAAATCGAAGAGCATACCGTCAGCATAAGCGAAGGCCTGGATATCGCGCGGATAAGCTAGGCGGGTATGGAAATACAATATAGGGATAACAGCATTACCATAACGGGCATTGATCATTTCTCTTTGGAGCAGTGCCTTTGCTGCGGGCAGGCGTTCCGGTGGAAAAGGCAGGGGGAAGGCTTTATCGGCGTTGCCCTGGGACGCGAGGTGTATGCCGAGCAGAGCGGATCTATACTTACTCTTTGCGGAGCCGATGAGAGATCTGCAGCCGGATATATCAGGTATTTCGACCTTGAGAGGGATTACGGCTCTATCAAAGCAAGCTTTGCGGGCGACCCGTTTTTAAAAGAAGGAATGGAATACGCCGGGGGCATAAGAGTGCTCCGGCAGCCGCCGTTCGAGACCCTTATATCGTTTATTATATCGCAGAACAACAACGTAAAACGCATATCGGGGATAATAGAGACGCTGTGCAAAAGGTACGGAGAACCGGTCGGGGAGAGTTTTGATTTTCCGGCGGCCGGGGCCCTTGCGCGCCTTTCAGTAAAAGAGCTTCTGGAATGCGGAACGGGCTACAGGGCGCCGTATATCACAGGCGCGGCAAAGATGGTAACTGAAGGTTTTGACCTTGATGGCCTGGCTGATATACCATACCCGGAAGCGAGGCAGAAGCTGATAACTCTTCCCGGCGTGGGGCCGAAAGTCGCCGATTGCGTTGCGCTGTATTCCCTCGGGTTCACAGAGGCTTTCCCGGCTGACGTATGGATGAAGCGCGTGCTTAAATGCGTTTACGGATTCCGCGGCAGCGACGCGCAGATGAGAGAGTTTGTGGCCGCAAGGTTCGGCAGGTTTGCCGGGCTTGCGCAGCAGTACCTGTTTCACTACGCGAGAAGCAACAGGTGCGCGCTGCCGGAAGAATAGTATAAAGCGAGGCTTAAGCTATGAAGATGCCGGAAAAAATAGCGGATGTTATGTTTGCGCCGTGCGGCATGAACTGCTTTGTCTGTTATAAGCATTGCAGCTCAAAGAAAGCGTGCGCCGGATGCCTGGAAAGCGGCGCGGGCAAGCCAGAGCATTGCCGCAAATGCAAGATCAAAGATTGTGTTAAAAATAATGGGCTTACATATTGTTATCAATGCACTGATTTCCCATGCAGGCAGATTAAAAGCCTGGAAACAAGCTACAAAACACGTTATGCTGCAAGCCTGATCCAAAACAGCTTAACAGTACAACGGCAGGGCATTGCTGTTTTTTTAAAGGAACAAGCTATCCGTTATGCCTGTCCTGAGTGCGGGGGCGTGATATCGCTGCATGACGCGGAATGCAGCGAATGCAAAGCGCCGGCCGGACGTCAGCTTTAACTGCTGTTATTACCTCGGCGGCCTTGCCCCCTCGAGAAGCTGCTGGGTGGAAAGTCCGAAAGTATACTGGTAATGAGGCAGATCGACGAGGTCTATGGCGTACGTAGTCCAGTGACCTCCCCATTCCAGGCCAACTTGTTGCCCGAGCGCTCCTAACCTGTTGAACGCTGCCGTATCGTCCCAGGCAGGCTGCCCGTTCTCTATAGGCACCGCATCGAACGCTAATCCCCAGTTATGATACGAATCCCCGCCCATGGCGTCGGTAACAATATCTCCGGGAGCTGTCCGCCCCTGCGCGTAAAGCCTATCTTGTTCGTCCCAGCTTCTGAAAGCCACGAGCACCCTTGCGTTTATACCATTTTGCGCGGCAAGATCGAGAAACCTGCGGGCGAGGCTTGCCACATACGGCTGCAGCGAGCTTAAGCTTGCGGACGTGGGGCGGGTATCGTAATCCCCGGGGTTATTCGGATTGAACAGCTGTTGTCTTGTTCTGGGGGTCACCGCTCCGTCGGCAATAAGCCCGTTTACTCTCTGGAACCTCGATACGGCGTCTTTGGTCCTCGGGCCGAATATACCGTCTGCCGGCCCGGAGTTAAAGCCGGAAGAATTCAACCTGTTTTGTACTCTTTCGACCTCATCGAGAAGCGCTCCCCATGTGGCGGGCCCGACTATACCGTCGCGCACCAAATGGTGTTCCGCCTGAAAATTCTTAACGATCTCTTCGGTTTTTGCATCGAATACTCCCGTTACTTCGAGGCCGTTGTATCTGTAATTCAATCCAAAAAGATTCATCTGAAGTATCCTTACCGACGGGCCTTCGTAATATCTCTTAAGCACTGGCATTTGCGGCATAATATTCTCCTTAAAGGTTCTCAGATCATTATATGCGGCGTCGCCTGTTTTGGTGGAACCGGCTTAAAATATGCAAGTGGCCTGTTTATTCTACTTGGCCTGATATAAGCATAATATTTATATGATAATATTTTGGGAGCTGTAAATACCGGAATGAAGAATACAAAAGGATTCCTCTTCTACATCATAGTTTATGTTTCCGTATTGGTTATTCTCATATCTCTGATAAACTTTTTCGAAAAAGATATACCCGCGGCTGTGCAGCCCGGGCAGCCGCCCCAAACAGAGCAGCAAACGGCAGAATCAGGCGTTTCAGCAACAACAGAACCAACGCCGCAATACGACTGGGATCAGGTGCTCGGCGCTATCTTCGAGCGAAAAGACGGCATACTGCTAAACGGAAACACCGAAGGCTTAAAAGCGATGTATTTAATAAAAGAGAGGAACAGCCTGTGGGCTTACGAACTGGAGATAAAAAGGGCTGAGTATTTAAAAGACTGGGCTGCAAGGCAGGGGGTAAAGTTTACCGGTATAAAGAGTGATATAGTCATAAAGCGGGCAAAAAAGGTCGGGCGCGGGTATGCTTTTTATGTCGTCGTTTCCACGGGATATACGTATGTATACGAAGATACGCCTGAAACGGAGAATTTTTTCCGAATAGGCACATACCATTCCCTCGACCTGATACCGGGAAACGCCGAGGGCGTATGGATGATAAGCCGGGAATGGTATCTCGACCCATTCCAGGATTCGCTTAACCATAAAGCGTTCGAAGGCGGCGAAGTGAAGCAATTCGTACTGTCGCAGTCTGAAAGGGATTTCTCCGGGATCTCAGAGCTCAGAAAAAAGGCCGTGCAATACGCGGACAGGTGGGCGGGAGCCGCTTCAAGCGGAGAATTTGGATATGCGTATAATCCCGATTACCCGAACTATGACGGCAGGGGCGGCGACTGCTCCAATTACGTATCCCAGATACTTCACGAGGGCGGGTTCAGGACCGGCGGGGGATGGAATCATACCAGCAACTCCGCTTCGCGCTCCTGGTGCAACGCGTCGGGGCTGGCAGGCTATCTTCTCTGGAGCGGAAGGGGATATACGATAAAAAAAGGCACGTACAGCCAGGTATATAAAGAAGCTTATAAGCTTGCCCCCGGCGACGTGATAGCGTATCAGGAAAAAGGCAAGATAGTCCACAACGCCTTTGTGGTAGGCGTCGATTCGAAGGGCTATCCGCTCGTAAATACGCATACCACCGACCGCTACCATGTGCCCTGGGATCTAGGCTGGAACGACAGCGATATAAAGTTTATTCTTATAAAAATGAATTATCCTTCATGATGTGAAAACTAAAAAATAGATAGAAACGCAAAAGGGGCTGTCCGAGAGTATATAGATTAGTCAATTTATACTGTATCTTAATAATACTATAGTTTTGTGATGTAAAAGGCTTCACCTTGAGGGGAAGCTGGCGAGCGAAGTGAGACTGATGAGGTGTATCTGAACGGCACAGTGAGATTGATGTCGTAAACATATTTTATCAGACAAGGTTTGGAATGATTATCTTCATGGATCTGGCTGTAGGTAAGGCGGTATTCTAATGCAGAGTTGAATAAGCGATTTGTAAGCGTATGTTCTGATATATATTTTATGTTTGACAGGGACAAGCAACACCTCATCCGCCCCAACACTAAATTGTCAGCCTTAAATGCATGCCTTACAATTTAGTGTAGGGGCACCTTCCCCTCAAGGTGAAGGCTCTTCTCGGACAGCCGCTTTTATTTTATTTAGCCCTTCACCACAACACTCCCTGATGAATATGGTAATGTAGAATTTTTAAGGAAGTGTTTTTATTTTGGGCGATGTTCAGGATGCGACCCCTTTATTCGACGCTGTGAAAAAATATGTGGACAGCGGCGTAGTGCAATTTCACGTGCCCGGCCACAAGCAGGGCAGGGGGCTTGCGGAATTCAGGGATTATGTGGGGCAGCGGGTCATGCAGATGGACGCCAACGGCATGGACGACCTCGATTTTATAAACAACCCTACGGGGGTGATAAAGGAATCGCAGCGGCTGTTTGCGCAAGCTTTCGGGGCAAGGGACGCTTATTTTCTTGTAAACGGCACGACATCGGGCGTACAGGCTATGATACTGAGCGTCTGCGACCCGGGCAGCGAGATAATAATACCGAGGAACATACACAAGTCGGTCATCAACGGCATAATATTGAGCGGGGCGATACCTGTATACATACAGCCTGCGTTGAACCACGAGCTTGGCATAGCGATGGGAGTAACGGAAGAAAGCGCGGAAGAGGCCATACGCGAGCACCCGAGGGCGAAGGCGATACTCGTTATCAACCCTACATATTACGGCCCGTGCTCGAATATCAAACGCATAATAGAGACGGCGCACGCGTACGGCATGGCTGTAATAGCGGACGAGGCGCACGGCACGCATTTCTATTTCCACCCCGATTTCTCCGCTCCCGCCATATGGGCGGGGGCGGATTTAAGCGCGGTAAGCGTGCACAAGACCGGAGGGTCGATGACGCAAAGCTCCGCGCTGCTCGCAAACAGCGATATAATAGACAAAGAGAGGGTAGTCCACGCGCTCGGGCTCATGTATACTTCCAGCGCGTCTTATGTGCTTATGTGTTCTCTCGATGTCGCGAGGAAACAGCTTGCGAAAAAAGGGCAGCATCTCCTTTCGCGGGCGCTCGACCTCGCGCGCGGGGCGCGCGAGGAAATAAACCGCATAGACGGCCTCATAGCGTTCGGGCCGGAACTCACAGGAACTCCGGGATGCTACGATTTCGACGAGACTAAGCTGGGGGTGCACGTAACGTCGCTCGGGCAGTCGGGCCGCTCCATAGAGCTGCTGCTTAGAAAAGATTATAACATTCAGGTAGAGCTTTCCGACCTCTACAACATACTTTCCATCGTGTCGATAGGCGACAGAAAACAGGACCTTGGCGCGCTCGTCAGAGCCTTGAGGGATATTTCGGAGAGCTCAGATATAAAAGAGCACAAACGGATAACCGGGCTCCCGGAGACGCCGAAAATGATAGTTATGCCGAGGGACGCGTTTTACAGCCCCAAGAGGGTAGTTTCTCTGGAATCTTCAGTGGGCGAGATCTCCGGGGAGATGATAATGGCCTATCCTCCCGGTATACCGGTGCTCTGCATAGGCGAAAGGATAACGAAAGAGATAATCGAGTATATAAAAATATTAAAAGAGGAAAGGTGCAAGCTGCAGGGCGCTTCCGACCCCAGTACGGATCATATACGGGTGTTGGGCGCGGACTGACCGGATTCTCCAAAAAGCATTTGCTTTTTGGAGCGCCCCAAAAGCATTTGTTTTTTGGAGCAAATCATTTCAGCGTCAGTATTATTCCTCCGATTATCAGCAGCGAGCCGGCAATCCTCGCGCCGGTAATGGATTCGTGAAGAAAGAGCGACGATAAAAGCATAGTGACGAGCGGCGAGCATGAAAGTATTATGGCGACAAGAGATACGGAGCCGTTTTTAATGGCCGCGAAATACGCGAGGTCGCCTACGAATGTGGCTATGAAAGCCTCTATAATTAGAAAAACAAGCGCCGCCGCCGGCACCTGGCCGAGCTTTGAAAAACTGCCGTCGAATATCATCCAGCCGGTCAGTATTATAGTAGTTGTGGCAGTCCGTATCGCGAGCCCGATATGAGGGTCGAGGTCTTTAAGCCCGAGTTTAACGAAAAGCGGCGTTATTCCCCAGCAGACCATACCTATGAAAGCAAAGATTATCACAAACAGATTATTTTTTGCAGACGGATCCATTTCACCTTTTACCCTTATTCTTGCCAAAGACCGTATAATAATTTTATATGAAAAGCGGAGCGGATATATTATTAGTTCCGGCCATACAAATAAGTATCGGGATCGGCTTTTGAACTGCTATGAGAAAGAAACGCGATTTATCAGTTATAACGGTATTGATCATCGTGATCGCCTTTCTTGCGGCTGCGGCGATAATCTTATCGTGCATAAAACTGCCTGAATTGAAAGAGATCTTAAAATACAGGCTTTTGATTATTGAATATTAACAAACATTTATTGATTAACATTAAAAATAAGTTGACATTGCCGGACAGTGCTAATAAAATATCTTTAGTTATTAAATCTATTCGGGGGGCAGTTTTGAGTATTGACAGAGATATCTTATTAAATATCTATAAGAAGATGCTGTTGACGCGCATATTCGAGGAAAAGGCGGCGGAGCTGTTCGCAAAGGGGAAGATCCACGGCACTACCCATCTTTATGTCGGTGAAGAAGCTGTAGCCGCGGGAGTGTGCGCGGCCCTTAAGAAAAGCGATTATATAACGTCGACCCACAGGGGTCACGGCCACTGCATATCCAAAGGAATGGACATACGCTCGATGATGGCCGAGCTTTTGGGGCGTGAAACGGGGTGCAGCAAAGGCCGCGGGGGCTCGATGCATATGGCCGATATAAAAAACAATAACCTCGGGGAAAACGGAATAGTGGGCGGAGGGTGCCCTATTGCCGCCGGTGCGGCTCTGGCTGTAAAGAAAAAGGGCGAAGACGCGGTAGTCGTTTGTTTTTTCGGCGACGGGGCTTCAAACGAGGGCAGCTTTCACGAGGCGGCGAACCTTGCCTCGGTATGGAAACTCCCCGTGCTTTTCGTGTGCGAGAGCAACAGATACGGCATGTCTATGTCTACAGACAAGTCGATGAATATAAAAGACATAGAGGTGAGGGCGCGGAGTTACGGTTTCCCGGGAAAGACTGTTGACGGGAACGACGCCGCCGCGGTATACGAGGAAGCTAAGGCGGCGAGGGAATACGTAAGAAATAGCGGTCCCATGCTTCTTGTCTGTGAAACATACCGGATATCGGGGCATTCTAAGAGCGATAAAAACGTATACAGGAGTAAAAAAGAGATTGCGGACTGGCAGAAAAAAGACCCGATAAAACGTATGAAACAATATCTATCCGGGAACGGGTTCTCGTCAGGCGAAATAGAGGCAATGGATGCACAGGCTGCCGATGAAATAGAAGAGGCAATAGGGTTTGCGATAAGCAGCCCGTATCCTTCCGCCGATACAATAACGGATCATGTTTATGCGTGAGGGCAAATGAAGAACATAACATATGCAAAAGCTATAAACGAAGCTATGTCCGAGGAGATGAGGCGTGACCCGGACGTTTTCCTGCTGGGAGAAGACGTCGGTGTCTACGGGGGCGCGTTTGGGGTAAGCGAAGGGATGATAGAAGAATTCGGCCCGGAGCGCGTAATGGATACCCCCATATCCGAAGCGGCGATAGCGGGAGCTGCCGTAGGCGCGGCGCTGGCGGGAATGAGGCCTATATTCGAGATAATGTTTTCCGATTTTGTCACTATAACCATGGACCAGATAGTTAACCAGGCGGCGAAGATACGGTTCATGACGGGCGGGCAGGCAAGCGTTCCCCTCGTGCTCCGCGCGGCGGGCGGAAGCGGCACCGGAGCGGCGGCGCAGCACAGCCAGAGCCTCGAGGCGTGGTTCTGCCACATACCCGGCTTAAAAGTGGTATCGCCCTCCACGCCGTATGACGCCAAGGGGCTTTTGAAAGCCGCCATAAGGGACGACAATCCGGTAATATTCCTCGAACACAAGCTGCTTTATAAGACAGAGGGGGAAATACCCGAAGAAGATTATATTATACCGCTCGGCGAAGCGGATATAAAAAAACAGGGCGGCGACGTAACCGTAATAACATACGGCAGGATGGTCCCGCTGTGCCTCGAAGCGGCGGCGAAGCTCGAAAAGAAAGGGAAGAGCGCCGAGGTGATAGACCTGAGGACGCTGAAACCCCTTGACACCGAAACGTTTATAAGCTCTGTAAAAAAGACCGGCAGGGCGCTCATAGTTCACGAGGCGTGCAAAACCGGCGGGCTTGGCGGAGAGATAGCGGCCATAATAGCGCAAGACGCTTTTACGTATCTCAAGGCGCCTGTTAAAAGGCTGTGCGGGCTCGATATACCTGTTCCGTTTTCGAAAGAGCTCGAAAAGAACACGGTGCCGACAACCGAGGCTATAGAGAAAGCTGTAAAAGAGATCATCGGATAAACCGTGGAAGTTCTGGGGGCTGCGCATGAAAATAAAGCTACACACCACAATAGTATTCACTAAGGATATCCCGGCCTCAAAGGCCTTTTATCATGGCCTGCTTGGCCTTGCGGTTTTGCATGAAGACGACACCTTCGTACTGTTGGAAGGTAATCTCGGGCTGCACCGGGCGGACGTGTTCTACGGGTATCTCGAAAAGCCGTATAACGGCGAAGCAATGGGGAAAGACAACCTCGACCTGTATTTTACCACGGACGCACTCGAGGAGGCCGAGCAAAAGCTGCGGGATGCGGGCGTAAAGTTTATACATGGGATAAAGAAATTCCATTGGGGCGAAAGGCTGTTTCGCGTTTATGACCCCGACGGGCATATCGTCGAGATAGGCGAAGGATCAGCAGAATAGAAGTAAAATAAGGAGCAATAAGCTCCTTTTTTCTGTTATAAAGCCAATTATTTTATATGTGTTATAAGTCCGGGTTTTCGTGCCGGCGGCTCGGGAGTATCTGTATTTTTGTACCCCAGCACGGCGGAACAATACGGCTTGTACCCTTCAGGTATTTTAAGCTCTTCGCGAAGCTGAGCGCCCTGCGGAGAGCTCAGCGCCAGCAGTACGAAAAATATCCAGCACGATCCGAGCCCGACTGATTCCGCGGCAAGCAGTATATTCTGCAAAGCTGCGGCGCAATCGGCATCGAGAGGCATCGGGGCTTTCTGATCTCCGGAGACGATTATCAGCGCGGGCGCTCCGTACAGGCAGTCGAAGTTTTTATCGTTTCCCAGCTTTCGCAGCCATTCCAGATCCGACTGCCTTGCCGCTTCCTTTGCCGCAAGGCTCAGCCTTTGAAGCATATCTTTGTTTTGGATCGCTGTAAAATGCCACGCCTGGTCTCCGGCGTTGGGCGCATACAGGCCTGCCTCTAAGACTGCCTGTAATTCCTCGCCCGTTATCTGCTCATCCTTATAGCTGCGTATACTTCTGCGCTGCTTTATTATTTTTAACGTCTCATTCGCGATCATTGCCGCCTCCCCGCTGTAATATATTCCTTATTTATTTTATCAAGTTGTTTTGATTCTAACAATTTTATTTGACATAGCTACTGGATTAGTATATTATAAACTTAGTAAATTAGTAAATGGAGATTAGAAAGCATGAAGATACCTGCGTTTTTAAAACACAAGCCCGTCATAGTTTCCGAGAACTACGAAAACGTTGACGGCAGATACGCGTATAACTCGGACGCTAAGGGTCTGTCGCTCGGGCTTGCGCAGTGGAACGACCGCGGCAAAGTAGATATTTCCGCCAAGGTATGGAGGTATACCGGGGAGAAATGGTCGCGCCAATCGGAAGAATTGCCGCTGCACAGGGTGATAGATTTAGCCATATTGGTGTGCAGGGGCATGCAGTATTTCCGCGAGGCGTACCGCATGGAGAAGCTTTACGACCCGCAAGACCCCAACGTTGACCGCATAGGTCTTCAGGGCGACGCTATGAGCGTTTCGGTGTGTACTGACAACCCGATGATAGACGAGGACATAAAGCTCTTTGCCGGCGTGCTGGCAAAGGACGACGAGCTTATTGGAGAGCGGCTTGCCGTTCTTTCAAGGATACTGAAAGAGATGGGGTACTGATGGATAAACAGGACAGAAAAAAGATAACGGAAGCGTATAAAGCGAGAAGGGCTATAGGCGGAGTATTCGCGGTTAAGAATTCCGCGAACGGAAAAAGCCTTGTTCAGTATACGACGGACATTCAGGGAAGCAGGAACAGGTTCGAATTCTCGCAAGCGACCGGCGGCTGCGCGTTCAAGCCGCTTCAGGAGGACTATAAGAAATTCGATAACAAGGTTTTCAGCCTTGAAGTATTGGAGCAGCTCGAACAGAAAGAAGGGCAATCGGAC
This sequence comes from uncultured Christensenellaceae bacterium, assembly GCA_964510055.1. Classification (GTDB taxonomy): domain Bacteria; phylum Bacillota; class Clostridia; order Christensenellales; family SZUA-584; genus DTFZ01. The sequence continues at coordinate 17,970 of CAZDZY010000025.1, read as the reverse complement.
GAAAGCTTTACTGATGATATAAAGGCGCTTTATAACATGCTCATTGAAGGAATGGGCAGCGAAAAGCTGTATTAGGGAGAGGGCAATGGAAGTATTGGAACGGTTTATAGATGAGGAAGGGAAGATAAAACAGCTTCCGGCAAAGAAGGAGCCGAGGCTCGCCGTGCTTTCTTACCTTGCGGAGAAATTTGAAACGAACAGGGATTACACAGAAAAAGAGGTCAACGCCATAATAGACAGCTGGCACACGTTCGGCGATTATTTCCTGCTGCGGCGCGAGCTTATAGACTGGGGGCTCATGCGCAGGGAGAGGGACGGGTCGAGGTATTGGAAGGAGAAAGAGAAGGAAGAGTGACGAAACTAAGGCTTCACCTTGAGGGGAAGCTGGCGAGCGAAGCGAGACTGATGAGGTGTAATGCAGGTGAACGATCAGCATAATTCAAAACTGACCGGCAGCTCTCAGAGGTTACAAAAAGGAATGACAAAAGAGGAAAGACATCTATGGTACGATTTTTTAAAAGATCTATCTGTTCCTGTTAAACGACAAAAGGTATTCGGGCATTATATTGTTGACTTTTATTGTGCTTCAGCAAAATTGGTTATTGAGTTGGACGGCTCGCAGCACTTTGAAAAAACTGGGGTAACGGCAGACAGAATCCGGGACGGGTATTTTCATGAACTTGGGCTGAACGTAAAGCGGTATTCCAACGCGGATATAAATCAGCAATTTGAAAGCGTTTGTTCTGATATTTATAATTTTATATATGATAGAGGCAAATGACACCTCATCCGTCCGGGCACTAAATTGAGGGTCTTGACTTTGGGGCTGGCAATTTAGTGCACGGCCACCTTCCCCTCAAGGTGAAGGCTTTTTTTCGAAAATCCTCGATCGTTTTAGCGGGGGAAATGATAGACAAAAGCTGAAGTTTTAGGGTGGTGAAAAAAATAAACTCATGCTGGTTTGACAGAATACTAAATATATATATCGAAGCTATTGTAAAACTTTTTTCTTCTTCTTAACCATATATACAACAAAATAGATAACAGCAAATATTATAGTTATAAACAATTTTATTTTTATAATTTGAAAAGTAACATATGTTGTTTTTTCGTCATCACTATAGATGAACTCTGTAAGAAAGAGCGGCGCCAGGAAGTATATTATATCGACCAACATAGCATAGAAATAAGACCGCTTGATATTGACCGGAATGCATAAATGAGTCACATGCAGTGCTAATGGAAATAAAAATATAGATGACACGAACCATGGTAATTGTATATGGGGCCGTAATCTATCTAACGATGGATTGAAGTTTACCACAATCATTACAATGGTTAATATACAAGTAATTACAATATATATAACCCTCATAATATAAGGGGCTTTTTGTTTTAACATAATACTCCCTTATTCAATGTATTTTGTAAAACTATTCTAACATGTTTATTATAAATCCTCAACGTATGATAATAAAAACCTCCTGCCAATTCGGCAGGAGGTTTGTGTCTTAGTTGGTTCTATTCCGCCATCTTTTTGTAGAAAGCATAGCGGTCTTTCGCGTCTTCCTCAGCCAGCTTAAACAGCTTGTCCGCTATCTCCGGGAACTGCTTCTGCAGCGTGTTATACCTTATCTCGCTGCTGATGAAGTCCTGGTAATTAAGCGTCGGCTCTTTGCTGTCCAGCGTGAATGGGTTTTTACCTTCCTTCTTGAGCTCAGGGTTGTAGCGGTAAAGGTGCCAGTATCCTGATTCTACCGCCAGCTTCTCCTCAGCCTGCGATTTGCTCATGTTGATGCCGTGGTTGATGCAGGGCGCGTAAGCTATGACTATCGACGGGCCGTGATAGGCTTCGGCTTCGGTAAGAGCTTTTAAGAGCTGGTTGTAGTTGGCGCCCATAGCCACCTGGGCGACGTAAACGTATCCGTATGTCATGGCTATCGCGCCCAAGTCCTTCTTCTTAGTGCGCTTGCCCGCGGCGGCGAATTTCGCGACCGCGCCGGTAGGCGTCGCCTTGCTCGACTGGCCGCCCGTGTTGGAATATACTTCGGTGTCTAATACGAGTATGTTGACGTCTTCGCCCATCGCCATAACATGGTCGAGGCCGCCGTAGCCGATATCGTAAGCCCAGCCATCACCGCCGAAGATCCAGATGGACTTCTTGACGAACAGGTCGCTCATCGCGGCTATCTCGGAAGAGAGGGGGTCGAGCTCGCAGCCGCAGTCTTTGCAGCCGTCGACCATCTCTTTTAACGCGGCTGAAGGCGCTCTGCTGGCGTCTCCGTCGTTCTTCGCGGCGAGCCACGCGTCGCATACGGCTTTGGCTTCCCCGCCCGCTTTGCTGCCGAATTCCTCGACAAGCAGCGCGAGGCGCGCGCGGCGCTGCGTCATGCCTATATTCATGCCGAACCCGAACTCCGCGTTGTCTTCAAACAGCGAGTTTGCCCATGCGGGGCCGTGGCCTTTTTCGTTCTTAGTATACGGGGTTGTCGGCGTGTTCGCGCCGTATATGGATGTGCAGCCCGTCGCGTTTGCGACCATCATCCTGTCGCCGAACAGCTGTGTTACGAGCTTGATATAAGGAGTCTCTCCGCAGCCTCCGCACGCGCCCGAAAATTCAAACAGCGGCGTCTGATACTGCGAACCTATAACGGTCGTCTTGTTTACTGTTATATCCGGCTTCGGGAGCGTTAATGCGTACTCCCAGTTATCGTTTTCTTTCGCGCCTATCTCGGAAAGCGGCCTCATTACGAGCGCTTTCTCCTTCGCGGGGCAGATATCGGCGCAGTTGCCGCAGCCCGTGCAGTCGTACGGGGTGAGCTGCATCCTGAACTTATACCCCGCGACGTCCTTGCCCCTGGCGTCTTTCGTTACGAATTCCTTTGGAGCGTTTTTGAGATCCTCCTCTTTCGCGAGGAAAGGCCTTATCGTCGCGTGAGGGCAGACGAATGAGCACTGGTTGCACATTATGCAGTTCTCGGGTATCCAGTCGGGAACGTTGACCGCGATACGGCGTTTTTCATATTTCGTTGTTCCCGGCGGGAAGAACCCTCTCGGGTCGAACGCCGATACGGGCAGTTCGTCGCCTTTCTGGAGTATTATCGGAAACTCAACGTCCTTAAAAAATTCTATAGCTTCAGCCGGAGGAGCGGCGAATGCGGCGCCCTCTGTAGTCGTCGCCCAGCTTGCCGGGTATTTTATCTCTTCCATGCCCTCTGCGCCGAGGTCGATAGCCGTGTTGTTCATGGCGACTATTTTATCGCCCTTCTTGCCGTATGTCTTTTTAACGGCCTGTTTCATGTAGTCCATAGCTTCGGCTTCGGGAATGATGCCAGCGACCTTGAAGAACGCGGACTGCATGACAGTGTTGACTCTTCCGCCCATGCCGGCCTGCTTGGCGAGCTTTAAGGCGTCGATATTGTAGAACTTAACCTTTCTTTGGGCTATGGTGTTCTTCATGACAGCCGGGAGCTCTTTCTCCATCTCAGCGAGCGACCACGGGGAATTGAGCAGGAACACGCCGCCTTCCTTTATTGCGGCGAGCAAGTCGAGCATGGTCACGAACGAGGAATTATGGCACGCTATGAAATCCGCGACGTCGATGAGGTATGTCGACTGTATCGGCTTCTTGCCGAAACGCAGATGCGATATGGTAAGGCCGTTCGATTTCTTCGAATCGTAATAATAATATCCTTGCACGTACATGTCCGTATGGTCGCCTATTATCTTTATGGAGTTCTTGTTGGCGCCGACCGTGCCGTCGCTGCCGAGTCCGTAGAATTTGCATCTATGTGTACCTGCGGGGGCGGCGTCTATTTTTTCGGAAATGTCGAGGCTCAAATGAGTTACATCGTCGTTAATGCCGACAGTGAAATGATTCTTCATACTGCCTTTGAGGTTTTTGTAGACGGCGTTTACCATAGACGGCGTAAACTCCTTGGAGGAAAGGCCGTATCTGCCCCCGATAACCGGGATATTCCTACCCGCTTCGGAAAGCGCCGTTACGACGTCTTTATAGAGGGGCTCGCCTTCGCTGCCCGGCTCTTTCGTCCTGTCGAGCACCGCTATGCTTTTAACGCTCGCCGGTATGGCGGCAAGCAGGTGCTTTGCGGAGAACGGGCGGTACAGCCTTACTTTCAGCACGCCGACTTTCTCTCCTCTGGCGTTTAAGTAGTTTGCCGTTTCCTCGGCCGCTTCGCCTCCGCTTCCCATCATTATTATGATCCTGTCGGCGTCAGGCGCTCCCGCGTAATCGAAAAGGTTATATCTCCTTCCGAACGCTTTATAAAACTCCTGCATCGTCTGCTCGACGATTGCCGGAACGGCGTCGTAAAATTTATTGCATGCTTCCCTGTTCTGGAAGTATATATCCGGGTTCTGCGCCGTGCCCTGAATGTGCGGATGCTCGGGATTAAGGGCGCGTTCCCTGAACTCGGCGATAGCTCCTTTGTCGGCCATCGAGGCGAGTTTATCGTAATCCAGAAGCTCGATCTTCTGCACTTCGTGCGAAGTCCTGAAGCCGTCGAAGAAGTGAAGGAACGGGACCTTCGCTTTCAGCGTGGCGAGATGAGCTACGGCCGCAAGATCCATTACTTCCTGTACGTTGCCCGACGCCAGCAGCGCAAAGCCGGTCTGCCTTGTCGCCATTACGTCGCTGTGGTCGCCGAAAATGGAAAGCGCGTGCGCCGCGAGCGCCCTTGCAGAAACGTGAAACACGCAGGGGAGAAGCTCGCCGGCGATCTTATACATATTAGGGATCATAAGAAGAAGGCCCTGGGAAGCGGTAAACGTAGACGTAAAAGCGCCCGCCACCAAAGACCCGTGCACGGCGCCGGCTGCGCCCGCCTCCGACTGCATCTCCGCAATGCGCATCTTCTGCCCGAATATGTTCTTTCTGTCGTGAGCCGCCCATTCGTCGCAGACTTCCGCCATAACGGAAGAAGGCGTTATAGGGTAGATGGCTCCTACATCCGAAAACGCGTACGCTACGTGCGCTGCGGCTGTATTTCCATCGATCGTTTGTTTAACTGACATTTTATCCTCCTTAATAGTTCTTAAAAATTCCGATTACAAACATTTTGCCCATATATATCTTTAAAATAGCCGTAATCGGCTATGAGGCAATATATTTAACGCGGTTTCCGTTGTCTCCAAAAAGCTGAAGATATTAGAAATCGCCCGGTTTCCCAATCAAATATTATATAGATTTTTAGCATATTGGTCAATCAAAAAGGCTTTAATACTTGAAAAAATGAGCTGAAACATAAATAAGACGGGCTGAAACGTTTTTCAGCCCGTTTTATCGGATTTCCCCGCTAATTTTTTATGGTGGGCTTATTATCAGATCTCCGACAGGCTGCCGCTCAAAGATTCATCGACGGGTTCCCGGCCGTAGATACCCTGCTCCAGCTGTTCCAGCGCGATCCCCGCTCCCAGCGCCACCGAATCGAGGGGAGCTTCGGTGAGCCTCACCGGCATGCCCGTTGCCTTGGCAACGAGCCTGTTAAGGCCGTGAAGCATGGAGCTGCCGCCCGACATCACTATGCCTTCGGTTATGATATCCGCCGCAAGCTCGGGAGGAGTATTCTCCAGAACGTTTATTATTGCCTCTATTATTCTTTGCACCGGCTCTTCAAGCGCCTCCCTGATACAGGATGACGGTATTTTGAACGATACCGGAAGGCCGGTCGATACGCTGCGGCCTTTTACTTCCATCGAAAGCTCTTTACTCCGCGGGGCGGCGCACCCAATCTCTTTTTTTACCTGTTCGGCGGTGCTCTCGCCTATTATCATGCCGTAAGTCTTTTTGATATACTTCATTATTGCTTCGTCCATATGGGTGCCGCCGACGCGCAGCGAACGCGATGTCACGACGCCCCCCAGCGATATTACCGCCACTTCGGTCGTGCCGCCGCCTATATCTACTATCATCGAGCCTTTAGCCTGGTGGATATCGATGCCGGCCCCCAGCGCCGCCGCCATGGGCTCTTCAAGCAGAAATATTTCCCTCGCCCCGGCAGACCTTGCGGCTTCCTCAACGGCGCGTTTTTCTATCTCGGTTATCCCGCACGGCACGCATATCACAAGCCTCGGGCTGCGTTTTAAAAGCATCCCCTGGGGTATGGTCTTTCTGATAAAATATTTAAGCATTATTTCCGTGGTCGCTATATCGGAAACAGCCCCGTCCTTCATCGGGCGCACGGCAACTATATTGCCCGGCGTCCTGCCCATCATCCTCTTCGCCTCGTCGCCGACCGCAAGCACTTCTTTCCTGTTGTTCTTCATTACCACTATCGACGGTTCGCGCAATATAATGCCCTCGCCTCTGTTATAGACCAGCGTATTAGTTGTACCAAGGTCGATACCGAGGCAGGGGGCAGACAGTGAAAACATATATAACCTCCGCAATCTGTTATGGTATAATTCTTCCTGTATGGGCAGGTTTTATACAATCGTTTATATTTTTTATGAATGGACATGTAAAGAAAGGGGCGGACGGATTTGGAGAGGAACCAAGCTGCGGAATACTTAAGCCGCATCAACAGGGTCTGCGATTATATAGACAGCAATATAAAAGAGGATATGACGCTGGAAACGCTGGCCGGCGTCGCGGGATTTTCACAGTATCATTTCCACAGGATATTCGCGGCTATGACGGGCGAAACGCTTTTCAGCTTTATATGGAGACTGAAACTGGAGCGCGCCGCGGCTGTGATATGCACTAAAGGCTCAATGACAATAACGGATATAGCCGAAGAGTTCGGGTTTTCGTCTCCGGCGGTATTTTCAAGGATGTTCAGAAAGAGGTTTGGGTGCTCCCCTTCCGCTTTCCGGAAAAGCAACAGAAGTCAAGAAAACAGCAGCTTAGGTCAACTGCTCCGCAACAGCGGCAGAGAATTCCTGTACGGCGAGGGATATAATATACCTGCCGGATCCGGGAATAATTTAAAACGGAGGCAGGATATGAAGGCTGATGTGAAGATCGGCAAGATAGAAGAAACCAGGGTGGCGTATGTAAGGTATATAGGGCCTTATATGGGAAAGAACCAACTTTTTGAGAACCTTTACTCGAGACTGTATGCGTGGGCCGGGCCCCGCAATATAGACGCCTCAGCTTCGTATGTGATATATCACGACGATCCGAATGTTACTGAAGAGAGCAAATCGAGGGTAAGCGTATGTATACAGATAGCTGACGACGTTAAGGTTTCAGGCGAGATATGCGAGATGGCCATCGGAGGCGGGGAGTACGCAATAGGAAGCTTCGTTATAAAACCGGATGAGTTCGGCGAGGCGTGGAACTATATGTGCGGGGAGTGGCTGCCGGCAAGCGGCTATCAGCCGGCCGACAGCGCTCCTTTCGAGAGGTACGGGGCAAACTGCGTAACGGAAGACGGCAGATTTAAAGTTGATATCTGTATACCTGTAGAGATAATGTAGGAAAGCAGGTGTGTGATATTCGGCGCAGGCGCCGCCGAGAAAATAAAATCAGGGCAGGTGCCTTACGAACTTCGCGGCAAAAGGAATAAAAATAAATCCGGGAGAGACAGTTATAATGCAAAGCAGTATTAGTTTACCTGATCCACAAAAAGAGCTCGAGTTTCCTTTGATGAAAGCGTTGGAAAAGAGACAGTCAACGAGAAAATGGAAAGATACTTCCATATCAGAACAGGAGATATCGAACCTTCTGTGGGCTGCCTGCGGTATTACTAAAAATAAATATGGTAATGTTAAGTGCAAAAGGACGGCCCCTTCCGCATGTAATTCACAGGAAATCAGAGTTTATATAGTTTTGAAACAAGGAGTCTTTTTGTATAATGAAGAAAAGCACGAATTGATAAAGATCATCTCAGAGGATATCAGAGAAAATATCGGAACTCAAAAAATGATGAAGACTGCGCCAATGGGACTCGTTTACGTTGCGGACCTGTCAAGAATGAAGAGCCCCATTATCAGAAGCAGCGAGGCTCAACGCTTCTGCGCCTGGGTAGATACAGGTTATATAAGTCAAAATGTATACCTGTATTGCGCTGCTTCAAACCTGGGTACGGTTGTCTTATCATTAGTGAATAGAGATAAATTGCATAAGTTAATGGGGTTGAAAGAAAACGAAAAGATAGTTTTGACACAAGTTGTAGGCCGATCAATATGATGCGATCTGGCGCCGTTTGAACGATACCGTAGGGAAAAATCTGTTGGAGAAGATCTGAGAATAGATATGAAGACAACTTGCGGAAGCCGGGTCGTAAGATCGATTGCCGGCTCATCAGGCAAATAAACAGGCATGCAGCCTGTTTTTTCTGTTATTTGCGGTATTATATATGTTATAATGACAGCAAGTATATACGATAAGGGGTATAATAATGGGAGAAATCGTACGATTTGATATGCAGGAGCAGCCCAAGAGGCAAAAAAATTATCTGAAAGTTCTTACATGGATACTCAGCTTCCCGATAGTATGGAAAAACAGGCTTAGAATAAACAGAGTCAGCACAAAAGGGTTAAAACCGCCGTACCTGCTGCTTTGCACCCATAAATCGTTCGTGGATTTTATGGTGACGACGGCGTGTATATTTCCCCACAGGGCAAATTACGTAGTAGCTATAGACGGCTTTATAGGCCGCGAAAAGCTGCTGCGGAACGTGGGCTGCATATGCAAGCGCAAGTTTACGAACGATATATTGCTTGTGCGGCATTTGAAAAGGGTAATAGACCGCGGGGATATACTCGTTATCTACCCCGAAGCGAGGTATTCGCTCATAGGGACGAACGCTTGCCTGCCTGCGTCGCTGGGGAAGATGGCAAAGATGTTTAACGTGCCTGTTATAGTGCTCAGCATGCATGGAAATTTCCTGCGGGCTCCGGTCTGGAACCTGCACAAGCGCCGCGTCCCCTTAAGCGCCGACTTTACCCAGATAATCACCCGGGAAGAGATAGGAACGCTGCCCGCCGAAGAGATAAATAAACGGATCAACGACGCGTTTTATTATGACGAATATGAGTGGCAGAAGGAAAACGGTATAAGGATAAAGTATAAAGAGAGGGCAAAAGGACTGCATAAGGTACTTTACAAATGCCGGAACTGCGGCGCGGAGTTCCAGATGCGCTCCGACGGCACTACACTGTGGTGCGACCACTGCGGCAGCGAATGGACGATGACGGAATACGGCGAACTCCTTGCCAAAGATAAAAAAGAACGCATACACATACCCGAATGGTATGAAATGCTGCGCGAAGAGGTAAGAAAGCTCATTGAGGCGGGAACGTACTATTTTTCTTCCGAGGTCGTGATAGACAGCCTGCCCAATTCCAAAGGGTATATACGGCTCGGCGAAGGGCGGCTTACGCACGACATGCACGGGTTTACGCTGGAAAGCCTGGCGGACGGCGTAAAATTTATACTTAAAAAAGACCCGCTGTCTATGTATTCGTGCCATATAGAATACGACTATATGGGCAAGGGAGATTGCATAGATCTATCGACGCTCAGCGATACATACTACATTTACCCGAAGACGGACAAATGGTCTGCTACAAAGATATCTCTTGCTACCGAAGAACTGTATAACTATTATATGAAGGGTTAGTTAAACGGTAAATAAACAGGATGATATAAACAGCGGATGATAAATGGGAACAATCCGTTATATTGATCAGACGCGGCGTTTTTTATCCTGTTCCCTTACGTAATCCCAGTACTCGGGCGGAGTCTTTTCCTTCTCCATCACGTCCAATTCCCCTATCTGTGCTATAGCTTTTATTTTCTCATTTACAAACTGCTGAAAGCAATTTGGTATATGATCCTTATTATATCTGTGTATTGCCACGCATTCCGTACATTTGCCGTGCCATTCACACTTTACTTTAGGGCATGAACATTTCAAGTTGTTCGGATCGTTCAGTATCTCCCTTATCTTTAACACGACGTCACTATAAAAATCTTCTTTCGGCCTCATATAAACTCTCTTCCTCGAATGACGAATCGATAAACTAAAATGACAGCAATTTATCTGTATTATAATTTTATCAATTTAAACTGTCAATATAAGTTAACTAAAACGGCGGGCATCAAAACGGCGCGTAGAATCCGGGCAGTTTATTTGGTTAACCGTCCAAAAAAGTTGGACTGGTGGATTATCATGTATATTTTCATATAGCTCCAATTATGATACAATACAGTGTCTGTGCAAAAAAGGGGGGACAAATATCTTGAAAATACCGGCGCTTATAATATTTGCATTAACTTATGTACTCTTGCTCGCATTGCCCAAGATCAGGGCGTTTATCGCGCTCGGGTCGGCAGCGCTGTTCGTGATCCTCGGCATTATACCTATCGAAAAGCTGCCCACGGCTATAGACTGGAACGTATTGATGATGATCGCGGGCACGATGGGCATAGTATCGCTGTTTATCGCGTCTAAAATGCCTTCGCTGCTTGCCGATGTAATAATAGATAAGATGCCCAACGTAAAATGGGCTATCATATCTCTCGCCGTATTTGCGGGGCTTATCTCAGCGTTTGTCGACAACGTAGCGACTGTCCTGATGGTTGCTCCCGTCGCGCTGACGATATCGAAAAAACTCCGGGTCTCGCCTGTTCCGGCTATAATCGCGATAGCTGTTTCCTCTAACCTTCAGGGGGCGGCTACTCTGGTGGGAGACACGACTTCGATACTCCTCGGCAGCCACGCTAATATGAACTTTATGGACTTTATCTTCTTTAAGGGCAAACCCGGATTGTTCTGGGTCGTCGAAGCGGGCGCGCTGGTTTCGGTATTCATACTGATGTACCTGTTCAGGAAGGAAAAACAGCCGATACACATGGCTGAGAAAACGGTAGTTACCGATTATTTTCCTTCATTCCTCCTTGTGGGTATGGTCGTATTGCTTATCGCGGCGTCGTTCATACCCGGCAAGCCGGCGATGACGAACGGATTCATATGCATGGGCCTGCTTATAATAGGGCTGATACGTACGCTGCTGAAATCGAAGTGCGCCGACGAATGCCGCACGGCGCTCAAAGAGATAGATTTTTTCACCATATTGCTGCTGGCAGGGCTGTTCGTAGTGATAGGTGGGATAACCGAAGCGGGCATAATCAAAGATATAAGCGATATATTCGTATCCATCAGCGGCGACAACATATTCGTAATATATACTCTGATCGTATGGGTATCAGTACTGCTTTCGGCAGTCATCGACAACATACCGTATGTCGCGACGATGCTTCCGGTAGCGGCCGGAATAGCAACCAAAATGGGCATAGAGCCGTATCTTTTATACTTCGGATTGCTAATAGGGGCTACGCTGGGGGGAAACATGACGCCCATAGGGGCATCGGCTAATATAGCGGGTATAGGCATACTTCGCAAGGAAGGCCACGAGGTAACCACCCGGCAATTCATGAGGATAGGCGTTCCGTTCACATTAGCCGCGGTAACGTCGGGATACCTTATTATCTGGTTTTTGTGGAGATAGCCGCCTATCCCGCTCTTTTACATAGTCCCAGTATTCAGGCGGGGTCTTTTCTTTTTCGTTTACGTTAAGTTCCCCGATCCCTGCTATAGCTTTTATCTTCTCATTGACAAACTGCTGAAAACAGTTCGGGATGTGATCCTTGAAATACCGGTGCACAGCCACGCATTCCCGGCATTTGCCGTGCCACTCGCATTTTACTTTGGGACACGAACATTTCAGGTTATCCGGATCGTCAAGTATCCCTCTTATCTTTAATACCACGTCGCTGTAGAACTCTTCTTTTGACCGCATATAGTTCATTTCCCTTCGTACTGCCAGAGCCAATAAAATCTAAAATACTGATGGTCAATAAAATGCCTAGAACCGCACGCCCAGCTTCTTCAGCATGCCGTATACCATATTCTGCGGAAAGCCCATGACGTTAAAATAATCCCCGGATATGCCGCGGATAAATTTTCCCGAGAGGCCCTGTATGCCGTAAGCGCCGGCTTTGTCCATAGGTTCTCCGGTCTCTATGTAAGAGGCGATCTCTTCGTCGGTCATCACGTCGAACGTAACTTCGGTGACTGCGCATTCGGTAAGTACGTTTCCGCCGCAAACTATAGCCACGGCGGTGTAGACCTCGTGCGTTTTGCCTGAAAGGAGCCTGAGCATCGCGGCGGCGTCCTCTTTGTCCTTTGGCTTTCCGAGAACCTTACCGCCTATAGCGACGAGCGTGTCGGCGCCTATAACGACAGCGCCGGGATGGGACTTTGCTATATCCATGGCCTTGTCATAAGCCAGCTTAAGAGTCTGCTCGCGCGGAGTGCCGTACGCTACTTCTTCCAGATCGCTGGGTATCACAGCGAACTCGCTTATAATATACGAGAGGAGTTCCTTCCTCCTCGGCGAGCCGGAGGCGAGTATTATCTGCTTTTTATCCATGTACACCTGCTCTTTTTATTCCGGGAATAATATATAAAAGGCGGCATATACAGCCGCCTTTCAGTATAAAAATCATTTATTGGCTGTTACTGCTTTATCCGCCGGCGTGCCTGCTATTACGTTCCTCGCGCAGACGGCTACGCATGTCCCGCAGTTTGTGCACTTATCATAATCTATCACGGGAATGTTGTCTATAAGCGTTATGGCGCCTTCAGGACATTTTTTCGTGCAAAGGCCGCACGCTATGCAGCCCGCCTTGCAGACGACAGACACGGCTTTGCCCTTTTCGGGGGCATGGCAGCGCACATATACCGCCTGCTCTTTAGGAACGAGCGCGATGCTGTTCTTTGGGCAAACGGCTATGCAGTTTGCGCAGCCGGTGCATATAGCTTCGTCTATTTCCGCTATGCCTTTATCGCTCAGACGTATCGCGCCGAACGGGCAGGCTTTGGCGCAGGTCAGCCTTCCTACGCATCCGTAGCGGCACGAAGACGGGCCTTCGGCCAGAGCCGCCGCCGCGCGGCAGTCGGCTATTCCGGCGTACCTGTATTTGGGCAGGCAGTTTTCGGCGTCGCCGCGGCACATGACGCGCGCGACCTTCTTCTGCCCCGCCTCGGCGCTCGTGCCGAGCACATCCGCTATCGATTTAAGGTTATCGTCGGATACGACGACGCACGCTGCCGGCTTTGCCTCTCCTGCCGCGAGCGCTTTCGCAAAGCCGTCGCAGCCAGGAAATCCGCATCCGCCGCAGTTGGCCCCCGGCAGGAACGATCTTACCTTTTCCACTTTAGGGTCGGTCTTTATCGCAAATACTTTCGCGGCTATCCCGAGCCCCAGGCCGAGCACCAGCCCTAAGGCGCCCAGCGCTATGACGGGTATTAAAATATCGTTTAACATAAGCTTTTTCCTTTCGTTGGCCTATAAGAGCCCCTGAAATCCCAAGAATGCCGTAGCCATTAGCCCTGAAGATATCAGCGCTATCGGGAAATCTTTCAGCGGCTCGGGTATGGGAGCGAACTCCATCCTCTCCCTTATGCCCGCGAACAATACTATCGCCAGCAGGAAGCCGAGCGCCCCGCCCACGCCGTTGAACAGCGACGTTATAAGGTCGTAATGCTCGTTGATATTGATGATGGCGACGCCCAATACCGCGCAGTTCGTCGTTATGAGCGGCAGGTATATACCAAGAGCCTTATAAAGCGCGGGTACGCTCTTCTGGAGCATCATCTCCACGAGCTGCACGAGCGCGGCTATTACGAGTATGAACGCTATCGTAAGCATGTATTCGATGTGCAAAGGGACTAATATCAATTCGTTTACGAGCCACGATATTACGGAAGCGAGCCCCATTACGAACGTGACCGCAAGGCCCATGCCGAGCGCGGTCTCCACCCTCTTCGATACGCCTATGAACGGGCATATGCCGAGTATCTTATACAATACGAAGTTATTTACGAGTATAGTGCTTACGAGCACTACCAATATGCGAGTGAATCCTTCCATGATCAGCGCGCTCCTTTCCTCTGTTTTCTGATCGACAGCCAGTTAATAAAGCCCAGCATAAGCCCGAGGGTTATGAATCCGCCGGACGGTGTGATGAAATACGCTGCGGCCCCGTCGTACAGCTTGATGCCCGCGAATGATCCGGCCCCGAAAAACTCACGTACGGTTGCGAGCAGCGTAAGCGCCAGCGTAAAGCCTATTCCCATGCCTATGCCGTCTAACAGCGACGCAAACACTCCGTTTTTGTACGCGTACGCCTCAGCCCTTGCTATTATGATGCAGTTGACGACGATCAGCGGTATATACAGTCCGAGCGATTTATTTAGTTCGGGCACGAAACCTTTCATCAGCAGCTCCACTATCGTAACGAATGTGGCTATTATGAGCACGAACGCCGGGATCCTCACCTTATCGGGTATCAGGTTGCGCAGCGCAGACACCATTATATTCGACCCCACGAGCACGAAGGTGGCGGCAAGCCCCATGCCTATGCCGTTGGTGACCATCGTAGATATCGCGAGCGTAGGGCACATGCCGACCATTATGCGGAACGTAGGATTCTCAGTAAATATGCCGTTCTTAAGAATGGCTAAAGGTTTCGTTTTCATTTCGCACCTCCGAGAGACTTATAAAACTCTACGGCCGTATTTACGGCATTCACAACGGCTTTCGACGTTATCGTCGCGCCGCTTATCGATTGGATATCGCTGCCGGACGGGGAGGATTTAACGACTTTAAACGGATCGTCATAAGGCTTGCCGATGAATTGCCCGTAGAAATCAGGCTCCGCAGCTTTTTTGCCGAGGCCCTGGGTCTCGCTGTTGTCGCC
>CAZDZY010000025.1:0-3226 GCA_964510055.1 uncultured Christensenellaceae bacterium | reverse complement strand
GATTATTACGCCTTTAACAGTCCCGTCGGCGCCTATGCCTACCGTTATGTTAAGGCCGGCGTTATATCCCTTGGTTATTATGCCGAACACCGCGCCTATTTCGCTGCCGCTGCTGTCGTACGCATAATAAGCGCTTTTTATTATCCCATACTCATCGGGTATCGTGACCGGGTTTTCCGTGCCGTTTTCTTTTACCTGTTTAAAATCCGCGGCTCCGGGAAACGCGGAGAGCCGCGCTTCGGAAGCGGCTTTCGCTTCCTGCACCGCTATCGGCTCTTTCGTTACAGAATATACGAGGCCAAGCAGCGCGGCGCAGGCTAAGGTTAAAACAAACAGTTTTATTGTAATATTGATCACGTTTTTCATTTCACAGCACCTCCGACTCCGAATACTCTCGGGCGGAATTTCCTGTCTATAAGCGGCACCGCAAGGTTCATTATGAGTATTGCGTAGCATACGCCTTCGGCAGACCCTGCCCAAAGCCGCATGACCATGGTAAATATCCCGCACCCGGCAGCGAATATTATACGCCCCTTATTGGTCATAGGCGAGGTAGTATAATCGGTCGCCATGTATATCGCGCCGAGCATCAGGCCGCCCCCCAATACATGATAGAGGGCGTCGCCTGTAAACAAGCCGCCAGGGCCTGCTATCCATGCGAACAACGCTACCGTGCCGATATATACGACGGGTATCCTCCAGTTTATAACGTTCCGCGCGAGCAGATAAACAGCTCCGATGAGGAGCGCCAGCGCGCTCGTCTCGCCTATGGACCCGCCCACGTTGCCGAGAAACATATCGAGATAAGGGCTGAGCGCAGCGCCCTCCCCCCCGAATTTAAGGGCGGTGAGAGGAGTCGCGGAAGACACTGCGTCTGCGGGGAATGTCCATATACCCATTATCGGCGTCCACGCAGCGAGCAGGAACGCCCTCCCCGCGAGCGCCGGGTTAACGAAATTATAGCCTATGCCGCCAAAGCATTGCTTTGCAATTGCTATCGCAAATACCGCGCCGAAAAGCGGAATGTAAAAGACCCCCGGCGCCAGAGGCGGCAGCGTGAGCGCCAGCAGCAGGCCCGTTACGGCCGCGCTGCCGTCGGAAACGGTGACTTTCTTTTTCATGGCAAGCTGTATGATCGCTTCCGCTCCTATCGCGGCTGCCATAGATACGAGAATTGTCACAAGCGCATTGATCCCGAAAAAGTAAACGCCGCAGGCCGCAGCCGGTATAAGCGCTATCAATACGTCTGTCATTAATCGTCTTGTCGACTCGGACGACCGGACATGAGGCGACGAAGACAAAGTAAACTTATCCATATATACCCCCTATTTGCCCGCGGCTTTGCGGCTCTTGGTTATTTCGGTTTTGGCAAGCCTTATACGCTGCGTTATTTGCCTGTTTGCCGGGCAGATAAACGAACAGCCGCCGCATTCCATGCAGTCCATCGCGTGTATCTTCTCCGCGGCCTCGAAGTTGTTCATATGCGAGTAATTGTTCAGGAGATACGGCTCTAAGCCCATCGGGCATACGTCGACGCACCTTCCGCAGTATATACACGCCGATTCTTCCAAAGCCTGCGCCTGCGCTACGCTCAGTACGAGTATCCCCGAAGTCCCTTTCATTACAGGAGCTTCCAGGTTTGCCTGCGCTACGCCCATCATGGGCCCGCCCGCTATGACTTTCTCTATATCGCCATCAAAGCCGCCCGCCTGCTCTATCACATAAGAGATCGGCGTACCGATGCGTACGAGGAAATTTGAAGGCTCTTTGACGCTGCCGGTCACTGTAACGACGCGCTCATACAGCGGAATGCCTTTACCCAGCGCGAGCGCTATCTGATACGCCGTCCCTACGTTGACGACGACCGTGCCCACGTCCATGGGCAGTTTGCCCGAAGGAACGCGCCGTTTCGTCACGGCGTATATGAGCTGTTTTTCGGCGCCCTGCGGATATTTGACTTTAAGGGTGTCTACTTTTACGCCGCCGCCGTTTCGGGCGGCTTTGCCCATAGCTTCTATCGCGTCCTTTTTATTATCTTCGATAGCTATATGCGCGTTATCAACGCCCAGCACTTTGATAACGGCTTTGATGCCTTCTATCACTTCGCCGGGGTGTTCCAGCATTATGCGGTGGTCGGCGGTAAGGTAAGGCTCGCACTCCGCGCCGTTGATTATGAGCGTGTCGATTTTTTTATCCGGAGGAGGAGAGAGCTTAACGTGCGTCGGGAACGCCGCGCCGCCGAGGCCCACCATACCCATATCTTTTATGATATCGATTATCTGTTTTGCCGAGAGGCTTTCAACAGACCCTCTGCCGTGAATATCTTTAGAGAGCCTGTCCTCATGGTCGTTAGTGATAACTACGGCCATCGAGGGCACGCCCGAAACGTGAGGCCGCTTCGCAATTTCTTTTACTGTGCCCGAGACGCTCGAATAGCACGGCACGCTGACAAACCCGTTTGCCTCCGCTATTTTCTGGCCCAGGTCTACTTTGTCTCCCGGAGAGACTATGGGCACCGAAGGCGCGCCGGTGTGCTGCGAAAGAGGTATTATAACTTCGTCGGGCGCACTGCAGCTCTTGATCGGGCGGTCCTGCGTCAAATGCTTTCCGTGATGTATCCGGGTAAGCGGGTGGACGCCGCCCCTGAACGACTTTTTTGCCATATGTTCTCCTTTATTAAATTTTATATAATAGCTTGATTTATTACGTCCAGTCAGTTATTATACCACTTTAAATTATAAAATCCATATCAGCCGAAAAGTTATTTTTTTAACAATGGGAGATAGTTTTACGAATCGGTTGAATAAAAAAGGTTATCAGCGAGAAATAATAATTTATAAAGTAATATGCGCTCCGTTAAAGAATTGTTTACAAACAAAGGCGCATATGTTATTATGTTTTTTGAATTTTAACCGCATACGCTGTTAAGCGAATATCCGACGCTTTACTATGTTTGCGGGGCTTAAAAACATGGAGGATGAAATGGATAAGGAAACCAAGGCGGGGATCATCGGTAAATTTGCCGTAACGGAACACGACACAGGCTCTCCCGAGGTGCAGATAGCGCTGCTTACGGAGAGGATAAACCATCTTAACGACCACTTGAAGATCCACAGCAAGGATCACCACTCGCGCAGGGGCCTGCTGAAGATGGTAGGAAAGAGAAGAGGGCTGCTGAACTACCTTAAAAAGAAAGATATCGAACGGTACAGGGAAGTAGTAAAGA
>CAZDZY010000024.1:22823-35187 GCA_964510055.1 uncultured Christensenellaceae bacterium | reverse complement strand
TGCATAGTAACCTCCGTGCAAAAATGGTGTTTGGTAGCTTCATTTTACACCTTGGTTGCTATGTAGTCTTTTTTGTTGCACTTACAATTATAATCTAGCCTGTCAGACACCAGATTGCCAAGCCCAAGAGTTTGACCTGCATGCAATCTGGTGTCTGACTGATGAGGTGGAGATGCGCTCATATAAACAAACACCTCATCTGCCTTCTCCTCAGGGAGAAGGCTCAATAATCTTCACTAACTTCTTCTTAGTATATCAAAAAGGATGCCGGACTTCCCGACACCCTTGCTGCATTTTTTATACTATCCCGAATTCTTTGAATACCTTTTTGAACGCTTCCACCGCCCTGTCCATCTGCTCGCGCGTATGCGTCGCGGTGTAGCTTGTCCTGAGCATGCACTCTCCGTCCTTTACGGCCGGAGGTATTACGGGATTAACGTAAACTCCTTCTTCATACAGTCTTCTCGTTATAAGGAACGTTTTCTCCATGTCGTACGTAAACACGGGTATTATCGCCGTCTCCCCGTCGATTATAGGTATGCCGGCCGCTTTTAATTTGCCGCGCATGTAATTGGATATGTCGATAAGCGCCTTCTGGCGCTCTGGCTCATTTATCAATATATGAAGCGCTTCCAGCGCCGCCGCGGCGTTTCCCGGAGGGATCGACGCACTGAATATGAACGGACGCGACTTATGCCTGACATAATCTATTACCAGATCTTCTCCTGCTACGCATCCGCCGAGCGACGCAAGCGATTTTGAGAACGTCGTCATTATTATATCAACTTCTTTTTCGAGCCCGTAATAGTTCGCGGTGCCCCTTCCGCACTCGCCTACCATTCCAACTCCGTGAGCGTCGTCCACCATTATGCGCGCTCCGTATTTTTTCGCGAGTTCGACTATCTTAGGAAGATTAGCGATGTCGCCGCTCATGCTGAACACTCCGTCGGTAACAATGAGCTTTCCTGATTCTTCGGGCAGCCGCTCGAGCGTCTTCTCGAGGTCGTCCATATCGTTATGCGTATAGCGCAATACGTTCTTCGCGAAGCTCAGCCTGCACGCGTCCACTATGCTCGCGTGGTTTTCCGTATCGTTTAAAATATAGTCGTGTCGCCCAATAAGGCCTGTTATTATCCCCAGGTTTGTCTGGAAGCCTGTGCTGAACGTCATAGCGGATTCTTTATGGAAGAATTCAGCAAGCTCTTTCTCCAGCTGCTCGTGCAGCACCAGCGTACCGTTCAGAAAACGCGAGCCGGAACAGCCGGTCCCGTATTTATCCGTAGCTTCGTTAGCGGCCTTTTTCGTCCTCGGGTCGTTAGTGAGCCCCATATAGTTGTTGGAGCCTATCATTATTATGCGCCTGCCGTCCATTACGACTTCAGTATCCTGCGCGGTATGCAATGCGTGAAAATAAGGATAGATACCTGCAGCCCTCGCTTCTGCCGCTTCAGTCCATTTATAACACTTTTCGAATATATCCACTTAAACGTCTCCTGTAGGTTATTATGCTTTTTCGCATTGATTCGAGTATACCGTCAACACCTGCTTTAAACAAGCCTTTTCTTAATTCTGTCATACATATTTAATATGTTTAGTAGTACTAACTACTATCTTCCGTAATATTTATATCATCCGGTTCGCTGGCCTTATAAGACTTAGCAGTTGCCTTCGTAAACATATTTTAAATTTTCACGGGCGGCATCGGCGAGGGAATAAACTGTTTTTATCGGCGTAGCGTCTTTATCCGACATCTTATATCGCGGAAAAAATCGCGAGATATGAAGAGGTATATCTTTGTCTACATCAGCAAGCCAGGCGGAGAGCTGCCGCATCTCTTCGGGGGAATCGTTTTCACCCGGTATAATAAGCGTGGTCACTTCCACATGGCAAAAATTTGCCGCTGTCTCAATAGTTTTCTTTACCGTTTCGATATCGCCGTTTATTCTTTTATAAAACCCTTCGGTGAATGCCTTAAGGTCGATATTCATAGCGTCGATAAAAGGCAGCAGCTCTGCTAAAGGTTTTTCATTGATATAGCCGTTAGTTACGAGTACGTTCTTCAGGCCTTTGGCTCTTGCTAGCTTCGAGCAGTCCATTACGAATTCATAACCGATGAGAGGCTCGTTGTAGGTATAAGCTATACCGATGTTGCCTTGCGGTAAAAGCTCAATCGCTTTTTCCACCAACTCTTCGGGAGATACATATATCGTTCCCGCCCGTTCTTTACCGGCCATCGATATCTCGTAGTTCTGGCAGAACGGGCACCGGAGATTGCACCCATAGCTTCCTACAGAGAGTATCCTGCTGCCGGGGTAAAAGCGGTACAGCGGCTTTTTTTCTATAGGGTCAAGGGATATCGAGGTAACAAGGCCGTAGTTATCGGGCCTTATTGCCCCGCCTCGGTTGCTTCGCGCCCTGCAGAGGCCGGTCTGGCCTTCGCCGAGGACGCAATCATGCGGGCAGATACTGCACCGCGCTTTGCCCTCCCCGGCGGCGCCTTTCTTTGTGATCCCGGCGCTCATTTGTGCCGCACCACCTCGAAGCGCTCCATGCTGTACTTTTCGTTTACCGGAATACCCGCCTTCTGCAGGGCTATGGATACCTGCTGCTGCGGAGTGTCGACGCCCTCGAGGTTCGGAAGCAGCAGCCCCCTGCGGTAGCCTTTGGTCACGATCACCCCGTAGCGTTTCGCGTCGAGTTCTTCCATCGACCCTATCGGCTCGGCCTCCCCGAGCACATCAACGCTGTATACTAAAGAGCCGAGTTCATCCTCAGCAACCGGCTCGAAACGAGGATCGCCGGTCCCCGCGCTGACGGCATTCTTTATTATCTCGTCCGCTATAGAAGGCTGTGTGGAAGAGATCGTCCCTATGCATCCCCTCAGCCTCCCCCCCTTTTTCAGGGATACGAACACGCCGGCTCTTCTATTCATCATTTCATCAGTAAGGCCGTCCGGCAATTTAACGTACCTGCCCGTCTTTACATACGTCTCGAGCGACAGGCGCGCCAATCTCACATATTCGTCTTCGCCTTCTTTGGCTTTTGCTATAGTGTTCCTTTGTTCCGCTTCGTACCTCACCGCGAAGCGGCGATTTTCATCGCTGCCGGCCGGGGTATATCCGCACACCGCGTAGCCCACCCCGAAGGGGCCCTCATATGACAGGAATTCCGTTCTTACGGCTTTGCCGTCGAGAGCGCCCGCCATTTCTATGAACGAACGCAGCCCGCACTCTGCCGCCGCCTCGCTGAATTCCTCGCTGAAGTCGAGAAACTTATAAAAATCCGCCGCCTTCATTGCTTCGGTAATCTGCCTGTCGAATTCCGGGCCTTCTTTGGCGAATCCGTAAGGCCCGTCGAAGGTCAGCTTATGCGACAGATCGCCGCTCGCGACAAGCACTGTATTGCGCCCCAGCCTTTGGGCAGTTTCAGCGATGCACTGCCCAAACCGGTAATGCTCTACCGGCGTAAGCCCCGATATCGATACCTTTACTAACTTATAATCGCGGATATACTTTTCAAGAAAATAAAGCGGAACAAGCGCGCCGTGGTCGAGGGATTTATCCCTCTGCCCCAGCATACCGGCGGAGATCCCGGCCCTTTCGGCTATGCCGCCGAGCGTTTCGGCAAACTCACTGTCATATTTTTTCCTGATCGAAACTCTTGGAGCCCCGAACCGTCCGAAGTCGCCTTCCGCTTCTTCACCCGGAGAGATATGAATATAATCGCCGTACATCACGGAATGGGGAGAAATCACTACTATGGTATCGGGGTTCGCCGCAGCCGCCGCTTTAGCGGCTTTATTGTAAGCTTCTACAGTGCTCTTTATCTTTTTTTCCTCTCCCCTGCCTATTTCGGGAACTATAAGCGGAGGATGCGGAACTATGAGCGCAAGATTTACCGGCATATTCTCACCCCTTTATAAGTTTGTTCTTATTATACCACGCTATGCTGGCAGAATACAGCAATCCATTTTGGCGTATTAAAAAAGCCGGACGCTATCCGGCATAAAGGAAATTCTTACTTATGAGCAGAATAAGACCCGGCAACATTTAATTGTAAGTCCGTTGTCTTAATCTATCCGTTCACTACGCTTATTCCCGGGTTTCCATAGGGTATGCTCTTTATAACCGCCTGCAGTTCCTCATCTTCGCCGAGGATATGGAGAAACACGTCGACAACTTTAGGATTAAATTGCGAACCCGAGCCCGATATGAGCTGCCGCCTTGTTTCCTCAAAAGAAAGATGCTTCCTGTAATGACGGTCGCTCATCATCGCGTCGAAAGCGTCGGCGACGGCTATTATACTCGCCTGAAGGCTTATCTCGTCTTTCTTAAGCCCGTCAGGATAGCCTTTACCGTCAAACCGCTCGTGATGGTGGCGGACGATAGGCACGATCCCCTGAAACATCGATACTGCCGAAAGCATCAGGGCGCCGTTTATAGGATGCTTTTTTATTTCTTCATATTCGGGAGCGCTCAATCTCTCCTTTTTCAGAAGTATCTCGTCGGAAGTGCCTATTTTGCCTATGTCATGGAATATCCCGGCTATGCGAAGAAACTCGAGTTCCTCCTCCGGCAAGCCAAATTTCCTGCCTATTTTCATTGCATACAGAGCGACCCTGTCGGAATGCCCGCGGGTATAAACGTCTTTGGCTTCGACCGCCAGCCGGAGCACCTGTATGGTATCCATATATCTCTGTTTAAGCTGATCGTATGTCCGGTTCAGTTCTTCGTTCTTTATATTTACCAGGGAATGCAGGAACGCGTTATTGATAGACGACGCCGCCTGCTGGGCATAGATCTGCAGCAGTTCCGCACCGCCGACCGAATCAAAGCTGTCTATATAGATCGCGCCTATGGCGTTGCGGAATTCGTCCACAAGCGGCACTATAACGCCGTTCCGGTAATTCACAACCTCCATGGCCGTGCGCGCCCGCCCTATGGCTTCCATAAGTTCATAATCGAGAAGTTCCGGAAACTCCTCAATGTTGACGTTATACCTGCCCGTACCTTTATATATGCTCTTTCTTCCCGTTTCTTTTCCTGAACCTTCTATGTTCGGTATGTCATCAACGAGAATAAACACGTCGGATTTTTTTGCTGTGGGAAGCTGCGCGAGTATCTCTTCGAGTATGCTGCCAATCGGCTGCAGATGATATATCCTCGGAACGGAACTCAATATATTTCTAAGCCCGTCCCTGAATTTCTTTATCGTACGCATCTGCGATATCGATTTTATGCCCGATTCGATAAGCAGCTGCAGCTGGTCAAGTTTATCGCTTTTTTCGCAATACGCCTGTATATCGAGAGATTTTATCGTGGCCAGAGGGGGCGCCAGATCTTTATGCCCGGTAAGCAGCAGTATGTAAAGCTCGAAGTTGGTTTTACGGATCTTCTCTACCACCATTTCCCCGTTTATAGGCTCCATGAAATAATCAAGTACAAGCAGATCGTAATGCTCATTCGATATCTCATCGAGCCCTTCGAGCGGATTTGTAAAGCCCCTGCACCAGTAGCCGTTTCTGGTAAGCAGCGCCTCGATACTCTCGAGTATTCCCTCTTCGTCATCGATGATCATTATTTTATATTCTTCAGTTATGCCTGTCTCACGGTCCTTCCGCATGCTGCCCAAACCTCCGCCGGATCTACACATCCTTAAAAACCGGATATGAACCTTTGTTTATTCTCACGTGGCTAATATTATCATTTATATCTCTTCAATATTTATGAATATCAGCAGTAAACGGGTTTGCCTGTTAATCATACGTACCTACCAACCTCCCCTGATTATAACGCCAGATATTACAAAAAGTTCATTATTTCGAGTATTTATGCATTCAAAATACAGCTTTTGCTTTCACTCCTCAGCGTCTAATATTGTATAAAAGTTTTTTCCTTTGCGCAAGCTGGTATTTTTGGTATCTAATTGCCGGATCATACATAAAAATATCTTTTTATAAGGTAAAAGCCCGGCATAATGCCGGGCTCAGCGTTTTTTATTATTTCTCTTTCCCTTTTTCGGGTTTGATCTCATCCGGAATTATCCCCATCAGCGCCAACAGCTCCTCGTCGTTTTCCAGCATATCCAGAAATACTTTTACTATTTCGGGATGGAACTGTGTTCCGGAACCTTTTATCAGCTGCTGTTTCGTTTCTTCAAACGATAAATGCCCTTTATTATGACGTCCGCTCATCATAGTATCAAAAGCATCGGCGACGGATATGATGCAGGCTGGTATACCTATTTCCTCTCCCTTAAGGCCGTCCGGATATCCTGTACCGTCTACGAACTCGTGGTGGTGCCGGACGATAGGCACAATATCCTTGAACATCGATACGGCTGAGAGTATCATTGCGCCTTTTACCGGATGCTGTTTTACTTCTTCATACTCATCAATATTCAGGTGTTCTTCTTTAAGCAATATATCGTCTGCAGTTCCTATCTTACCTATATCGTGGAATATTCCGGCTATGCGCAGCTGCTCCAGTATCGGTGTCGGCAATCCGTAATTTCTGCCAAGCTTTGTTGCATAGAACGCCACCCTGTCGGAATGGCCGCGCGTATACTCGTCTTTTGCGTCGACCGCGAGTCGGAGCACCTCTATAGTATCCATGTACCTTCCCTTTAACTGCGCGTAAGTGCTGTTAAGCTCTTCGTTTTTCATATTGACGAGCGAATGCAGGAAAGCGTTGTTTATGGAGGATGCCGCCTGGCGCGCGTATATCTCAAGGAGTTTTATGCCTTCGTCGATATTAAAGCTGCTTACATAGATGGCGCCTATAGCGGTATTAAGTTCGTCTCCCAGAGGTACTATGAGGCCGTTGGGCTGATTAATGACCTGCATGCTTGTACGTGCCCGCCCTATGGCTTCCAGAAGTTCATGGTCGAGAAGATCGGGGAACTCCTCAATATTAACGTTATACTTTCCTATGCCCCTGTATATACTTCTTTTTGCCTCTCCTCTGGCGCGCTGCTTCCTTGGTATGTCGTCTACCAGAATAAAGGCGTCTTCGCTGTTTGCCATCGGAAGAAGCTGTTCCAATATCTCTTCCATGATATTCCCTATAGGCTGAAGCTGGTATATCTTCGGCACAGCGCCAAGTATGCTCTCGAGCCCGTCCCGGAATTTCTTTATCATCCGCATCTGCGAGATTGATTTTATGCCCGACTCGATCAATAGCTGCAACTGGTCTAAGCGGTCGCTTTTTTCGCAGTAGGCCTGAATGGCAAGCGATTTTATCGTGCTTATAGGCGGAGCTAAGTCTTTATGCCCGGTAAGCAGAAGTATATAAAGCTCCTGGTTCGTCTTGCGTATCTGCTCCACGACCGCTTCGCCATGCATAGGCTGCATGAAATAGTCGAGCACCAAAAGGTCAAAATGGTCTTCGGAGAGGGCTTTGAGCCCGTCAAGAGGGTTTGAAAAGCATTCGCACCAATATCCGTTCCTTGTCAGCATCGCCTGAATACTGTCGAGTATGCCTTCCTCGTCGTCGATTATCATTATTCTGTATTCATCAGAAAGATCAGCTAGGCGGCTTTTACGCATACTGTCCGACCTCCGTTACCTCTTCCTCAAAGACAGGAAGCTGAATATAGAATTTTGTTCCTTTGCCTACGCTTGATTCAAACCACATATTACCTCTGAACATACCTTTGATAGTACTGTACGACATGTACAAACCGAGGCCTGTGCCGTGTTTGCCTTTTGTCGTTATCATCTCTTTGAAGAGCCTGTCTTTTACTTCATCGTCAATACCCGGCCCGTTGTCCGAAAGAGTGATGAGCAGCCTGTCCTCTTCCATTACCATTTTCATGTTTACCTCTCCTCCGCTGCTTCCGTAAGCCTGTATGGCGTTGACGATAATATTATCGAGTATCTGGACCATACTGTTTATATCGCCCGAGATCTTAAGGTTGGTATTGACGAGCAGGTTTTCCTTGAAAACGCAGTTATTCTTGATAAGCTCGTGATGCATGAGTATCTTGACCCTTTTGATCATCTCGTCTATAGTAAACCACGCTTTGCCCGGCGTGTTGAATTTGGACGCCTGGTCTTTAACAGTAGATATGATATCCGACATGTAACCCATGTGCATCTTCATTTTTCCCAGCCACTGCTGCATTTCCGCCGCGATCTCTTTATGGTCCTGGCTGTTGACCTCCGGGTCGTCTATCGAGGAAGCGTATTCTTTTGAAAGCCATTGAAGCTGGTCTATACCTCCGGCGACAGACATGATAGGCGTTTTTAAGTTGTGCGCTATTCCGCCGATAAGCTGGCCTAATGAAGCGAGACGCTCACGTTCAAGCAATATCCCCTGGTTTTCCTGTATCTTTTCCATGTCTCTTATATGCTGGGAGATATTCTTGAACAGCACGATTATGCCTATAGCTTTATCCCTGCGCGAAATAGGCGTGAATTCAACTGTGTAATATTGTTTCTGCCCTTCTATTTCCGTTTCGATATCTTTTACAAGGGTCGTGTTCTGCTTCGCAGCTTCGAGTATCGTGTCGAGGAACTCCTGGGCTTCGAGGTTGAACCTGTTTGTATCCTTCAGCAGGCTGTTGAAGTTCTCGCCTTTGCGCAGCGCGGAGAAATAATGGAAGTTGTCGATAAGCGGTTTGTTATAGTCGATTATGTTGAGCTCGGTGTCGACAACTATGAAACTGTCTGATATTCGGTTGATAACCGTCTGCAGCGCTATCGGCGTAGCTTTCAACAGGTTGAACCGGAACATCGCCAATAGGTACACAGCTATGGTAAATGTAAACGCTAAAGGGGTTGAATACACATTGAAACCCGGTACGCCTAACGTATAACAAATATTGACTGCAAAAGGCACTATGTTACCAATCAGAATAGCTATTGCCTGAATAGACCAGATCCCTGAGTTTCTTATAGCGTAATAGCTCAGGAGTATGAGCCCGACCAACGTACATACATATGAATAAGCGGCATGGACATAGAAATAAGGCCCGAACATATCGGGTGTAATACCCGTTTTTAATGCCTGTTCTATCGACTCGGGGTAGCGCGTAAAAAACAAATGATGAAAGTCGTTTGTCCAGACAACTATAAGTGTAATGACCGGTATTATAAATAAAAGCAGGCTTTTTTTGGAGAAACCTTTCTCCGAACCCTTATACGCCCTTGCCAGCAAAACAAATAAAACAGGCAACAGGGTTGGGTTGAAATACGTCATTTTCTCCCAAAACATATACTGCGCTACATCGATGGTGAAATTTTGCTGAATCATAACCGCCACGGACGAAACCATAACCCCGAGGCTGATCATCAAGAGGCTGTAATGCATTACGCTCTTATTCCTCCGGGTCAAAATATAAATTGACATCAGGATAAGAATAAGGGTAGTAACACACATAATGTAGAAAAAAGCACCTAGTATCATATATTATATCTCCTTTTCCGGCAACTTCTTAATCGAGTCTAAAAACCGTCTCATATATACAGCATCAATCGCAGGCCAACTGAACCCTTCACGGGCGAGTTCCTGCTTTGTGATGTCATCCGTTAATAATATATTTGAAGTCCTGAGTATATTCAGGTCTTCTATAAGCCCCGCCAAATCTGATAGCTCCCCCTGTTTACTTAGTAACTTGATCCTGCTCATAAACTCGTTGTCGGATACTACCTCAAACATAAACCCGTTTTGTTCAAGCAGCGCAACTAATTCGCCCAGCGAAACCGCATCGTTGAAAACATGGTATACCGCCAATCCCGGTTCCGCAGCCGCGAGTTTTAATATTGCCTCCGCGCAGGAATCAACGGGCGTCATCTCAACTCTTTCACCAAGCATGCCAAGCGGAACGCATCCAACAGAACACAACGCTTTTATCCGGTTAGCGAAAGCGTTCTTCTCAGGATGAATCTGAAAATGCCCGTCTAAGGTTCCGGTAAGCATGCCGACCCTGAATATCCTGGCGTTAAGTCCCCCTGCCATTGCTTCGAGAACAGCTTCTTCCGCAAGAAATTTGCTCCTGACATACTCGTTGTCGGCATAGTTTTGCCCTATATTAAAACTGTCTTCTGTAAATACCCCTTTAAGTCCGGTATCGTATGTATAATATGTACCCGCTACGCTGCACGTTGAAACATGCAAAAGCACGGCGCCTGCTGCCTTAGCGAGCTCTATAACGTTTCTTGTTCCCAGTACGTTTATACTATCATACATCTCCGGTTTCCCGAAATGATCGGTAATCGCGGCGCAGTGAATTACCGTATCGATGCCCATGGAGGACAGCAGCCTGCCGCTCAATCCCAGCATAGGCGACGTTATATCCCCTTTAAGAACTGTGACCCGCTTCATTATATCCGCGCACTCGTCTGTAAAGTAAAAGCTCAAGGCATTCCTCAGATTTTTTTCGCATGCCTGCTTCTCTTTTCCGCGTACCAGGCAGTAAACGTGCGTTTTTGGATACTCAGCCAGTAATCTAAGTATATGAGCGCCAAGATAACCGGTCGCGCCCGTCAATAATACATTCTTCAGCTCAACTTTTTTAAGATGGCTGTACTGCGGAATATTCCTCTCCTGAACTTTTTCGGCAGCTGGCGTTAAGCTTTTCTTTGTATCCCGGTTGATGCAGCCGCATACGGCGCGCAGGGTCTGATACTCATAGAAGTCGTCGGTCGATACAATCCATCCGTATTGGAGTATTGCCGCCTGTACCTTTATGACCCCGAGCGAATCGCCTCCGAGCGCGAAGAAACTGTCATCCGGCCTTATCGAATCGATTTTTAATATATCCGACCATACTTCCGCCATTTTTCTTTCCGTCTCCGTCATGTCCCCGCGGACGGCGGTTCTCTTTTGTGCTGCTGCCCGGCGAGGCTCGGGCAGCTCTTTGCGGTTGACTTTTCCGTTGGGAGTCATCGGCAATTCGTCCATTCCAACAAAGTATGACGGTACCATGTAAGCCGGCAGCCTGCTGCCCAAAGCCTGCCTTATAGTATCCGGCTCCACAGGCTCTGATCTCGCATAGTATGCGCAAAGATACTTTTTCTCGCCCGTGCCCCAATCCTTTACAACCGCTTCTTTCACGCCTTTGATAGCGCGCATTGCAGCCTCGATCTCTCCGGGCTCTATCCGCACCCCTCTTATCTTAACCTGATAATCCGCCCTTCCGCGTATCTCCATCTCGCCGTCAGGCAGGAACGCGCATATGTCTCCCGATTGATACATCGTATGCCCCGGCCAAAAAGGATCGGGCAGGAATTTTTTACGGTTCAGTTCGTCCCTGTTGATATAGCCCGCCGATACGCCTGCGCCGCTGATGTACGCTTCGCCGGGCACTCCTATCGGCACGGGCTTCATATACTTGTCCAGTATATATATTCTCGCATTGATGATCGGCCTTCCTATCGTAACGTGTGTAGTGTTTAACAGATCCTTGAACGCGCAGAACAACGTAGTCTCGGTAGGTCCGTACGCGTTTTCTATCCTTGCATCCGTATGCTCTTTGATCAGCTGCAGCAGCGAAAGCGGAATGTCTTCGCCGCCCAGGACGACCTTTTTAATATGTTTTGCCGCGGCGGCCCGGAACGATAAGTCTTCCATAAATATACGCATGCGTGTAGGCGTCGTCTGTATGAGCTTTACGTCCGCGGATTCGACGAGGGCCGCAAGCAAATGAGGCTGGCGCAACTCCTCCTCGGTACTGAGGGCAACCGTGCTCCCGAAAAAAAGCGGCAGCAGCGCTTCGGCAATGAACATATCAAACGATACCGAAGTAACGGAAACGCTTATTTGATCAGGGTGAAAATTTATTGTCGTTTTTGTACCTTCATAGAGGTTGAGCAGACCGTGCCTCCGGATCGCCGCCCCTTTGGGAGTGCCCGTTGAGCCGGACGTATAGAGTACGCAGGCGATATCCTCTTTGCCGCCGGAAGGCGGCAGGTCGGCGCACGCCCCGCTGTCCGCGATATCCTGAACGAAAAGCTTCTCCCCGTTAAACCCGGGATCCGCGCTCCCGTCGGTGAGCAGGACCTTTGTTCCGCTGTCGGACAGCATAAAAGAAATACGCTCAGGCGGATATGAAAGATCGAGCGGCAGGTATCCCCCCCCCGCCTTCCATACCCCCAGCAGGCCCGCGACCATATCAAACGATCTTTTTATACATACCGCAACTATTGTATTGCCCGTTACTCCCTTTTCCCTTAAGGCTAAGGCTATCCGGTTCGCCCTGTTGTTGAGCTCGGCATAAGTCATGCTTTTGCCTTCGCAAATGAGCGCGGTCTTATCCCCGTTTGTTTTTACCGTCTCCTCGAATATCGACTGGACCGTCCTCTCCTTGACCTGTAAATCGGTCCGGTTAAAATCGTAAATGACCTGATTAAGCTCATCCTGCG
>CAZDZY010000024.1:17032-22813 GCA_964510055.1 uncultured Christensenellaceae bacterium | reverse complement strand
GACAGCATCGATGTATCACATAAACGGGTCTGCGGCTCGCCGACAAGTATCTCGAATAAACGGCGCAGGTGCGCGCTCATACGTATGAATGTCGAGTTATTGAAAAGCTGGGTATTGTATTCAAACAAGCAAATAAGTTCGTCTGCCTGTTCATATACCTCAAGCGAAAGATCTAACTTAGCAACCCCAAGGTCAAACGGGTAAAAACCGCATTTCAGGCCTTTGAGGTTAAGATCAAACGCTCCTTTCGAATAAGCCAGCATCGTATCGAAGAGCGGATTACGGCTTATATCGCGGGGCAAGGCCAGATCCGCTATTATTCGCTCAAGAGGATAATCGGAATGCGCGAAAGCCGTTACCGTCGTTTTATTAAGGGTATCAAAGAAGTCTGAGAACGTCATTTCTCCCTTTGGATAATTGCGGAGCGGTAAAGAATTCAGGAACACTCCGGCGATATCTTTTATCTCTTCCCTGTTCCTGCCCGAAACGGGGATGCCTACTATCAGATCCTCCTGGCCGGTGTACTTTGAAAGAAGCACGTTGTAAACGGCAAGTATGACCGTAAACGTTGTGGAATTCCTTTGCTTTGCGAAGGACCGGAGCTTTTCCAATACCTCCTTGCCGACCCTGAACTCGAACCTTTCACCTTCGAATTGCTGCACCGAAGGCCTAGGCTCGTCGGTACGCAGATTGAGCAGCGGCAATTCCCCCGATAACACGCCGTTCCAGTAATCCCGCTGGTCCAGCATGTTTTCCGATTTATAGAATTCCTGCTGCCATATCGAATAATCCTTATATTCGATCTCTTTTTTATTTATTGCGTTTCCGGCGTAGATATCGGCCAGATCTTTCAATAATATTTCATTCGTTCGCGCGTCGCTGATTATATGATGCATATCGATAAACAGGATATGATCGTCTTCACCGGCTTTGATAACCGCAGCGCGTATCAGCGGCGCTGCCGAAAGATCAAAAGGCTTGATGAGGCTTTTAAGCGTATCCTTAATTTTTTTCCCGCCGCATTGCAGATATTCAAATTCCAATACGGCTTTGGGCTGCACCCGCTGGCGCAGCTTCCCGTCTTTAAGGATAAACGAGGTGCGCAGGGCGTCATGGCTTTCAATAAGCTTGTCAAAAGCGAGGCGGAGCCTCTCTATATCCAGTTTTCCTTTGATAGAAAAGGCCAGAGGGATATTATAAGCAGTGGAATCATGTCCCTGCGTCAATACCCACATTCGCTGCTGTGCCGAAGATACCGGATAATCATCCATCATAGGGGCCGGAAGTATGGGGCTGTAGTGCGTCTGCCCCGCGGCGTCGATAAGCGCGGCAACGTCCGTGAGCCTTGGCGAACGGTATACCTCTTCAAGCGATAAGTCTACGTGAAATTCCCGCATCACCTGAGCCGTAGCAGCCACTATAGACAGCGAATCTCCGCCCGCGTCAAAATAGCTGTCATATCTTCCGATCCTCTCGGTATTCAGCACGCTCTCCCATATACCGGCAAGTATCTGCTCGGTAGCCGTCTCAGGAGGTACATAATTTTCATTCGTTACCTCCTGAAGCAGCGGATCGGGAAGCTTGTCCCTGTCCACCTTGCCGCTTGCGCTGTACGGCAGGCTGTCAACGGTCACGAAGTACGACGGTATCATATACGACGGCATATCGCGCATAAGCTGCGCCTTTATCTCAGGCTTTTTCGGCGGTTTTCCGCAGAGGTATGCGCATAGATATTTGTGATCGGAAGCATCTATGCGGTCGGTCACCGCGCAGGCGGTAACGCCCGGCACCTGCATCAGCCGCGCTTCTATCTCTCCCAGTTCTATGCGATACCCGCGTATCTTGACCTGTTTATCGATCCTGCCTAAAAACTCGACCTCCCCCAGCGGATACCACCTCGCGAGGTCGCCTGTCCGGTATAATCTCTGTCCCGGAATAAACGGGCTTTCCACAAACCGCTCATTCGTAAGATCCGGCTTGTTTATATATCCCCTCGATACGCCCGGACCTCCGATATAAATCTCGCCCGGCACTCCTATGGGAACGGGATTCATATGGCTGTCCAGTATATACACGTTTACGTTGTACATGGTCCTGCCTATATTGGGCGCCTTGGCGTCCGTTAAATCACCGCATGTTGCGCAGACCGTCACCTCGGTAGGGCCGTAGAAGTTTATTATTCGAGCGCGTGACAGCTGCTGCAGCTGCTCCAGCAGTTTTTCAGAAAGCACATCGCCGCCGAGCCCGATCTCACGGATACCCTTGACGCATTCCACCCCATGCTTATCCGAAAGCAGCAATTCCATGCGGCCTGGTGTGACCATGAATATATTTACACCGGTCTTCTGTATCAGGTTTGCCAGATTGCGCGGGATCTTTATCTCATGCTCCTGCGCAATAACGGTAACTGCCCCGAATAGAAGCGCGGGCAGATATTCCATTATACTCATATCAAACGAAAAGGACGCTGCGCATAACATCTTTAAAGCATGGGAATACTTCCATATCTCGTTCATTGAATAAGCGAAATGCACTACGGAACGATGTTCTATCTGTACTCCCTTGGGCTGTCCTGTGGAGCCGGAAGTGTAAATAACATAAGCAAGACTGTCAGGCCTGCAGTTCGGCAACACGCCGATATCTGAAACAACGGGAGGCACGTCTGTTTTAATGACCGGTATACTTGTTTCCGGGTACTTTTTTTCAAGGCCGGGCGAAATAAGCAAAACTTTAGCGCCGCTGTCTGACAACATATAAGCAACGCGTTCTTTTGGCAATTCGGCGTCGATAGGAAGGAAAGCTCCTCCCGCTTTAAGTATGGCTAAAACGCCCATGCAGTAGTCGAAACTTCTAGTTACAAGCAATCCTGCGATACTATCGCGGGTAACGCCCTGTTTTTTAAGATGAACGGCAAGAGCCGACGATCTTGAATCCAGCTCCGCATATGACATGGTCTTCTCCCCGCAGACGGCCGCAATATCATCCGGCTTGGCCTTTTTCAGCCGTTTGTTCCACAGGTCGACAAGCGTCTCGCCTTCCGGGAAAGCATGCGCGGTATCATTGAATCGGTTCATTATCCTGTCGCGCTCTTCGGACGACATGATCCCCAGCATATACAGCGGCTTATCCGGATGGCTGATTATGTCCTTAAGCAAATTTATAGTATGGGCATGGAAATATTCTATCTCTTTATCAGTATAGTAGGGTATCTGATGGTCGTAGTCGATAATAAACCTGCCGCTGTTTTCACGGTCGTTGATATGGATGGAAAGCGAATTCGTCTGGTGGCCGCTAAAATGCCATCGCCCTTCATATGTAAACTGTTCGGTATTTTTTTCAAGCATGCCTATTTGATAATTAAGAGTGATATCGTAAAGCGATTCCAGGCCCTTATTCGTCTTGCGAAGCTCCTGCATAAGTATATCGTAGGGGTATCTTTGGTGCTTTAAGGCGGAGATCCACTGGTCAGATACCGTTTGTACATAACTGCTGAACGGCAGCTCGTCATTGACCTCCGTACGAAACGGTACGGTGCTGACGCGCATCCCGAAAGCGCCTTTACCACTGCGGGAAGACGTCTTGTTAGCTACGGGCGCGCCTATAACCATATCTTTCTTGCCTGTTATCCGGTTGATATGAACGGCAAGAGCCGAAAGGAACAAAGTGAATGCGGATATTCCCGCATCTGTGCAAAATGACCGGATATCGGACGAAAGCTCGGGCGGAATGACATAGGACATGCGCTTTGCCTTCGTACTGAAATAGTTGGTCGTTTTTTGTTTGATTATCGTGGGTTCAGGCAGCTGATCGAACTTATTCAGCCAATACTGCTGATCGTCTAAAAAACGTTGTGATCCAAGGTATTCCCCTTCCTCAAGAATATATTCTATATATGAGTGAGTCTTTTTGTCCGTTCCTTCTGCCGCTGCTTCAGCGCCTTTGAGCAGGTTTTGATAGCTTTCCAATACCTGATTAGCAAAATCCACAAGCGCCAGCCCGTCGGAGATTATATGATGGAATTTAAGGTAAAGCCACCCCTCATGCTCGCTCAGTTTCATCATTGCAAAGTAATAAAGGTTGCTTTCTATAAGCGGCATCGGGATCTGCGTCTGCTCGCCGTCCCATTCAAACAACAGTCTTTTACCGAGTTGCGTAAAGTCTATGATCTCTATATTATAGGGCTCGTAGTCTGAAAAGTATTGATATGGTACGCCGTCCTTTACCCCTATCCGGAGGCGCACGGATTCGTTATCGCGCAGGAATATATTGACCGCGCGTTCAAGCAGTACATAATCAAGTCTGCCTTTTATCTTCAGCGTGCCTGCGTTATTCCACATCCCCGTTCCGGGATGAAGCTTTTCAATATACCATATCCGCTGCTGCGGGTGCGTAAGCGTATAATGCCTATTCGTCTCACTCATAAACAATCCCCAGATATTAATTATTATTTTACGTCGCTCGGGTAGCTGTATTTATTGGTGTCGATACTGCTGCAAATCTCAAGCTAAAAATCGTTAAGTACGTTTATCCCGATAAGTTCTATCTTATCCCAAAGGAAACCTTCGGTTTCTGGGGACCCATCAGAAAGTTCATCCGTTCCGACACAAATGGCCGACTGGTAGCCGGGTATTAAGTCGATCAGTGAAAACCTGCATCCCGTAATATTGGAATCAATCGCTTCTCCGGGCAATATCGTTATCTCCCCGAGAGCTCCCAATCCGCGCCCAGTGTACTTCAGGTATGATTCTTTCAGAGTCCATATCTGGTAAAACAATTTTGTCTTATCTGCGCATTGAAGGAAGACCTGTCTTTCTCTTTCCGACATTATTCTTTTCTCCAGCCCCGGCTTAATCGGTCTTATCAGTTCTATATCTACTCCGACTTTTCCGTTATGCAGGACGCACATCGCCATGTTCCCCGAATGGCTTATATTAAAGTGTATGTGTTTTACATTTTTAAGGTATGGCTTTCCAAACTCTCCGACTGCCCAGTCATCCGGCGAAGGTTCGACTCCATAGGTACTTTTAAGCGCGAAACAAAGGAGCCTGTGAGCGGTGACTGCTGTTAATACGTCCTCCCTGCGGCGCATACGCTCCATCCTCGATCGCTTTTCCGCCGACATTCCTGACATCCATTTCCCAAGGAGATCATTGTGTTCCGGCGCCCGTGCAAACAATACCTTCATGTATGATCTTCCAGATATTCGACGATATCCTTTACTTTTGCGAACTTTCTTATATCCTTTTCCGGCACCTCTATGCCGAAAGCGGACTCGAACGCGCAGACCAGTTCCACCAGATCCAAAGAGTTTATATTCAAATCGGTAAGGAGTTCGGTCTCAGCGGTCAACTTAACGCTTTCGCAATTTATATTATCTTCGATTATCTGTTTTACCTTTTCAAACATCTGCAGCGCCTTCCTCGTTAACTTTATAGCGGATTATCTTTTTTGTCGAGGTCTTCGGGAATTCCTTATCCCGGAGTATGAAGCTGTGTACCTTTTTATAATACACAAGTTTCTGGTTCGTTTTGTCCACTTCGTTTTGTATCGCCTGTTTTAAGGCTTCTTTGCCGATGTCTTTCGCAGCTTCAGGGTCGGGATATATTATTGCCATGATGCTATCGCTCCCGTTCGCGCCGCCCGGCGCGGCGTTCAGCGACGTTCCCGGGCCCGAAAAGCGCGCGTACAGGCCCGTAAAGAGCACGGCAAAGACGCAGGCGGTCAAAAGCGCGCACAGCGCAATCAGCAGCGGCGAAAGGCCGCCCCGGTTGCATAAATAGG
>CAZDZY010000024.1:0-17022 GCA_964510055.1 uncultured Christensenellaceae bacterium | reverse complement strand
GCTATCGCTCCCGTTCGCGCCGCCCGGCGTCTCCTTGACCATAACCTCCGCTATGAGCGGGCTTTTCAAAAGCAGCGCTTCGATCTCTTCGGGCATTATGTTTTTGCCGTTCTTTAAAACGATAAGGTCCTTGCACCTTCCGGTAACGTAAAGGAAACCGTCCTTATCCAAAGACCCCAGATCCCCGGTCTTATACCAATCGCCGTCAAATGCCTCTTTTGTCGCCTTCTCGTCGCCGAGATACCCTTTCATAAGGTTTTCGCCCTTCACGAGTATCTGCCCGTCATCGCCAATACGCACGCTGTTGCACGAGAGGACATATCCGACGGATTTATCCTTATAGCTTAAGTTGCGGTTGACGGAGATCACCGGGGAGCATTCCGATGTTCCGTACCCTTGAAGTACTTTAATGCCTAACTGCCGGTAAGCCCTGACAAGCTTCGGGTCAAGGTGAGCCCCGCCGCTTATAACGAGCTTAAGCCTGCCCCCGAACGATGCATGGACTTCATGAAAAAGTTTGTCTTTAATATCTATACCTAGCGCACTTAGAAATGAAGCAAGGAATATCCCAAATTTAAGTTTGACTTCTTTTCCGTGTTTTTTAGCGGTATCCCAGATGCGCCTGTTAAACGTTTCAAGATACAGGGGAACCAGGATCATAAAGGTGGGCCGGAAAAGCTCAAAACAGGCAGGCAGCTGTTTGATACCCGGGCAAAAAGCGACCGTTGAGCCGTTTATAATCGGTATCAGTATACCGGCCATCATCTCAAAGCAGTGGTGGATGGGCAGTATGGATAACAGAACGTCGTCCGGCTTGTAAAGGACCAGTTCGCTTCCCGAAACGACGTTTGCCGCCAGCGAACGGTGAGTCAGCATCACGCCTTTGCTCAATCCCGTAGTTCCGGATGTAAAGAGTATCGAGCATTCCCGTTCCCTGTCTATTTTGATCTTTGAGTATTGGTCAACTCCCTTCGCTATCAGATCCCTGCCGCGCTTTAAAAGCTGCTCAAGCGTCTGCTTCGCGCCGCCGCCGTCTCCGAATGAAACCGTCATGATATTCGGGATATGCCCGGCAACGTAAGAAGCTTCCTCTTTTAAAGTATCGGAATAAAAGAATGCCGAGGCGCCCGTACGCTTTATGAAGGAGAGTATCTCTTCCTTTGTCAGTTCTTTATCTAAAGGTACTACCGTGATATTACTGTTGACAATAGCGAAATAGGAAAGGACCCACTGGTATGAATTCTCGCCTATCAGGGCGACCCTGCGGCGGGAAAGCCCAAGGTCAATAAGAGAGTTGGCCAGCGCGCACAGATCGCCGCCGAACTGGCCGTAAGTGACTGTTTTATATTCTGAGGCGCCTGTCAATACTTTAAAAGCATCCCTTTTAGCATAAAGGCGAACACTTCCGTCAGTAAGCTCCTTTAGATCGCGGATGTGTTCCGCTGTATACAAAGGATAGTTCCTCATAACATGCCCCTAAATCCATATTTTATTGTTATGAGTATGTTATCATATGTTTCACTATGTTTCAACAAAAACAACAAATTATACTATGTAAAGTAATATTAATGCATTAAAAATGCTGACTTAATGAGTAAAATAAGGTTCCCGGGATATTTTGTGGTTGAGCCTGCCGCATTTATTTAAAAAGTATACAATGTTCCTGATTTCTTCTTCTATAAGCTTTTTCGAGAGGCCGCCTCTGCCCAGCCGGTCGCATAACGAAAGCAGGGCGACTTCACCTGCGTCCGTTTCGGCCGCCATCCCTGTAAGGTTTGAAAACGGAAGGCGTTTTTGAACATACAACGGCTGCATATGCCATTTGACCAGCGAGGCGACTTTACCGGTAAACGCGTCGTCTTTGGTACATTCGCCAAGAAACGAAAGCGCGAGCTTTTCACCTTCGACGTCATGTTCGTAGGCGGTGATCTTTCCGTTCCGTACCTTCGTGCTCGTGATCTTACCCAGATCGTGAAGCAGCGCTGCCCACATCAGTACGCGCGGTTCGCGGCTCAAAGTTTTTCTTTGCGCCGCGTTGTCTGTGACCAGCATCGTATGGTTCCATACGTCCCCTTCGGGGTGGTAAACGGGAGACTGGGGCACGCTTTTCAGCTTTATTAGCAAAGAATACGGAAAATCTTCAGGAAACTCTCCGCTGCCGGCTAGAGCGTTAAAAAAAGCCGAAGGTTTTTCATCTCCGGTAAGATGCCTGTCAAACTCCCTGAAATGATCTGAAACGTTCATTAATAAATATTATCGATAAAAATCGGAGTATTATCCCTGAAACTTAAAAGGAGCTCAAAGCTCCTTTTCTTTTATTCGGTTTTCTGCTCTTCTTTTTTCTCTCCGTTATCCGCGTTAATGTTCCTGGCCGTTCTTATTATGGTTATTACTATTGCGGTAACCGGGATCAGCAGGAAAACGAGCCATGCGATATGCCAGTTGTCAAGGTATGTGCCCATCAGCATAAAAGCCGCCACCGCCAGCATCGCCACTATCCCGACTGCGCCGTAAGGGTCCTTTTTCTTAGAGATATCGATGATCATAGCCGTAAGCGGAACGGCTAAAAACACCAGCCAGCTTACTGACCAGGCATGATAAGCGAAGCTGAGTATAAAGAAAACAACGACCGCGGCAACCACCGTAAGGCCTATTATCGAGCCCGAAACGTCCTTTTTTCTGACAGCATCGATTACTATCGCCGCAACGGGAATTATCAGGAACACCAGCCAGCCCGGGTGCCATTTATCGAATCCGAACCCGAGCACAAAGAACGCGGCCGCTGCGAGCACAGCGATGAGCCCTATAACGGAACCGGAGAGATCATTGTTTTTCACTATGATATTACCGGCTATGGCGGTTATCGGTACTATAAGAAAGACCAGCCACGCGTATTGCCAGCCTCCGGTCATAAATCCGATTATAAAGAAACAGGCCGCAGCAAGAACAGCTACAAGGCCGGTAATAAGGCCGGCCAGCTCATTTTTCTTTGACATATGATTACCTCACTACAATTAATGATTTCTTACTATATATGATCATATTTTAACATTTATATATAGAAAGTCAAAAGATTTCAATATCTGCCGGGCAATGGTCGGAACCGCTATGGAATTTTGCATCGCAAAGATTTTCAGGTATACCTCCCAGACCTAACTAGTCTTCTTGTTCGAAAAGAACTCTATATTCCCCGTAGCCCTCCTTCTCGAGATCCTCTTTCGGGATGAACCTTAATGCAGCGGAGTTGATGCAATACCGCGAACCCAGCGGCTGCGGCCCGTCCTCGAACACGTGCCCGAGATGGGAGCCGGAGCCTTTAGCCCTTACCTCCGTCCTCTCCCTCCCGAAGCTCCTGTCTTCTTTATATTCAATAATGTCTTTTTTGACGGGCTGCGTAAAGCTCGGCCAGCCGCAGCCGGAATCAAATTTATCGAGCGAGGTAAACAGCGGTTCGCCTGTTACTATATCGGCATATATGCCTTCTTTATGGTTGTCCCAGTATTCGTTTTTAAAAGGAGGCTCGGTATAGCTCTCCTGCGTTACCTTGTATTGCAGCGGAGTGAGGCCCCTTAGCTTCTCTCCTCCCCATTTCTTGCGCTTATAGCTTTCGCGACTTGAAGACGATTGCTTATATCGCAGATGGTTTTTCCGATAGAAACTGCAGTGATATTCTTCCGCGCGGTAAAAAGGGACCGCGGGCAGTATCTTCGTCCGTATCTTTTCTCCCAGTAATTCTTCCATCTCGCTCTTCGACGCTTCGGCAATTTCCTTCTCCTCTTCGTCGCTGTAGAAAATGGCTGTCTGATATTGCTTTCCCCTGTCTTCGAACTGCCCGTATGCGTCTGTCGGGTCAATCTGGCGCCAGTACACGTCCAGAAGCTGCTTAAATGATATCAATTCCGGGTCATAGGTTATCTCCACCGCCTCGTAATGCCCGGTAGCCCCGCCGCACACTTCCTCATAAGTCGGGCTTTCCTTGTTTCCGCCTGTATAGCCGGGGAATACTTCCTTCACTCCCGGCAATTCGAACGGGTGCTCCATACACCAGAAACATCCGCCCGCAAATATAGCTTTTTTCATTCAATACCTCCCGTTTCATAAGCATTCTGTATTCTTAAAATAGATTGTTCCCTAATCCACGGATATTCTCTCTTTACCTTAAAATGTCCTGCCTTCCTGCCGTTGTTCGTCATTGACCTCATCGTTATGGGTGCTTTCATCATGCTATTTTGTTTTATTCCGGATTGCTGAGTCGCTATTGCTTCCGTCTAAGCTTCGCTTCCGCAATGACGGCAAAGCCGTCACCCGTCTTTGTGA
The DNA here is from genome assembly GCA_964510055.1 of uncultured Christensenellaceae bacterium. Taxonomy (GTDB): domain Bacteria; phylum Bacillota; class Clostridia; order Christensenellales; family SZUA-584; genus DTFZ01. The sequence continues at coordinate 12,705 of CAZDZY010000024.1, read as the reverse complement.
ACCTGAAGTAATTGGATGATACTATGGTTTAGATTATCGCTCCGCCTGTTTTGATCATATCACTTTGTTTTTGTTCTGGATTGCCACGTCGCTGCATTCGCAGCATCCTCGCAATGACGGCGAAGCCGTCACCCGCTGCCGCTGTGAACGTTAGTGATGGAGGATTGAGGAGCAATCCTCCCGTCATTGCGAGCTTGCGCGGCAATCCAGATGATACAGTAATTCGGTTCACCGCTATGCCTGTTTTCATCATGCCGCCCTGTTCCTGTTCCGGATTGCCGAGTCGCTGCATTCGCAGCATCCCGTCTAAGCTTCGCTTCCGCAATGACGGCAAAGCCGTCACCCGACTTTGTGAACCTGAAGTAATTGGATGATACTATGGTTTAGATTATCGCTCCGCCTGTTTTGATCATATCACTTTGTTTTTGTTCTGGATTGCCACGTCGCTGCATTCGCAGCATCCTCGCAATGACGGCGAAGCCGTCACCCGCTGCCGCTGTGAACGTTAGTGATGGAGGATTGAGGAGCAATCCTTCCGTCATTGCGAGCTTGCGTGGCAATCCAGAACGTTGCTCTTGTACCGATAATGCCCTTCCGTCTGTCTTAAACTAAAAATAACCAGACATTCTGCCGGTTACTTTAGGTATATAGACTATTCTATATTTAGTATACGTTTTCCTTCTGAAAAACCAACATCTTATTTGGACGGGTCGTAGGTGCGCACAAGATAATTAAGGCTCTTTACCGTGTAGCCCATGCTCTCCCACTCGCTGAGCACTCGGTCCAATACCTCGGCGTTAGTCTTCGAAGTCGCGTGCAGCAGCGCTACCATCCCCGGATGCGTTCTCGAAATTATCGTGTTATAGGCCGAATCCGGGTCGGGCTGGTTATCCGTGTACCAGTCTTTATACGCGAAGCTCCAGAATATCGTTTTGAATCCAAGCTGCTGCGCGTATCTTAAACACCTCTCGCTGAACTTGCCCTCCGGCGGACGGAAATATTTCGGCATACGCATTCCCGTCGTCTCGTAAAACGTATCCTCAATATCGGTCATTTCTTTCTTGAACTGTTCGAAGTCGGACATACCAGCCATATCCTTATGATGAGTAGAGTGGTTGCAGACGAGATGCCCCTCGTCCACCATGCGTTTTACAAGATCGGGGTTCGTCCTGATATAATGTTCTACCAGAAAAAAGGCCGCTCTTACGTCATGCTTTTTAAGCGTGTCGAGTATCTGCGGAGTATATCCGTTTTCGTACCCAGCGTCGAACGTGAGATATACTATCTTTTCGTCAGGACTGCCCGCGGAATAAGCTCCGTAGTCGTAGACAAACTCGAAAGCGGCTTCGGTTGCAGGCTGTACGCCATCCGTGCGCGGCATATAATACCAGCTGTAAACGGTGCTTTCCGTACGCGCGGCCATATAAGAGAATGCCTCTGAGGAATAGCCCAATATGACGAGAAGGGCTATCGCCGCAACATCAAGGTACGCGGTCAATAGTGTAACAAGCTTTCTTATCCGCATATCAGCTTCCTTATAAATTATAATAAATCATTATGCGCTCTTCACTTTTGTTATGCTATTTTGCGGAGTTAAGAAAATAAGCCCTCTGGCGAAGGCTTATAAAATATGATGTTCTTTTCAGTAGATTATTGTTACAAACCTTATTGAATACAGATCGCACATAAGAAGATCGTCGGTAAGCAGCGGTTGAAGCACGATATAGCTCGCTCCTACTTCAAGCAGCGTCCCTATCCTGTCAGAAAGCGTTCCTGTGGTGCCCAGCAAAAACTCCACTCTTACGTTCTTGCCTACAAAGTTTCTGAGGAACCCCGCAGTATAATACGGGCTTGCCACAGTTACGGGCGTTTCCGGGCCGGTCGGAGTCTGCGGCATCGAAGCTGCGAGGGGCGTTTCCGCAGGTATGGGTGACGGAGATCTGCCGGTAAACGCTCCCGGCGGCACCGCCGGCGTTGCGATAGGGGGCGCAGGCGCTATAGGCAGCTGTCGCGCGAGCGGCGTCGTACCCATGGGCGCTGCGCCCGGCATTACCGGAGAGGCGGGCATCTGGCGTGCGGGCGGCATCATGCCCGCCGCCGCACCCGGCATTGCCGGAGAGGCGGGCATCTGGCGCGCGGGCGGCATCATGCCCGCCATCGGGGTGCTCATTTTCGTATTTGTCTGGACCTGATTCGCCGCCGCAGGCATCCCGTTCATATATCCGGCGTTGCCCTGGACTTTGTTCATATCGGATTGCCCGTATCCTGATGTATTCTGATTGTATGGACTGGTATATTGGTATGACATTTCATTACCTCCTTTATTATTTGCACCAAAAAGCTTATAGCTTTTTGGAGTATATCAAGCCTGCGATCATAAAGCTGCAGGCATATAAAAACAATGCTGGTCTGTTTACCGGACCCGTCCCCTGTCTTTTTATATTACCCTGCATCGATCGCATGATCAGCATTCAATACAGTATATTGATTTCGCAGGATTTTTGATAAAGATTTATACAATAGTTTCTTTTGTGCAGGCGTTTGCGGAACTAAGTTAATAAAACTCAAATATAATAAAACAGTATAAATGCATACAAAACTGTTTAAGGATGTGATTAAATTGAACATATATGTAGTTAAGCCGGGTGACTCGCTTTATGATATAGCGAAAAGATTTGGGGTAGGCACGGATGATATTTACAGCGCCAACAAGCTCGGGGACATCCCCTACCTTGTCGTTGGCCAGGCTTTAGTCATCCCTTCGACCGAGGCTGCCTATACTGTGCAGGCGGGCGACACGCTCTGGAGCATAGCCCGCAGGTTCGGGTCAACGGCAGACGGGATAATAGCTCTGAATAATATAACCGACCCGCAGCATCTTCTGCCGGGAACGGTCCTGCGGATACCTCAAAGAGAGAACAAATACGGATATATCGAAACAAACGGGTATATTGAGCCTTCCACTCCTGATGACGAGACTAAGACGGTAAACGAAGTGGGGAATGATCTCACTTATATCAGTCCGTTCAGCTATCAGGCAAACGCGAACGGGACACTAAAGCCGATAAACGACGCCGCTATATTGGCTGCCGCCGGAAATTTCAGGGTGGCGCCGTTGATGGTGGTGACTAACTTCTCGAACGGCAATTTCAGTACGGAACTCGTCGATACTATACTGAAGAGCGATCCCATTCAGACAACGCTTATAAATAACATCATAAACACTCTGAGAAACAAAGGATATTACGGAGTAAACGTTGATTTTGAAAGGATCTCTCCGGAGAACAGGCAGCTTTACAACAGCTTTCTGCGCAAGCTCGCGGCGGCGCTCCGTCCGCTCAATTTTCCCGTATCTACCGCTCTGGCTCCCAAGCCGTCCGATTATGAGACCGGCGCGTGGCATGGAGCTCACGATTACAGGGCGCACGGCGAGATAGTTGATTTCGTAATAATAATGACATACGAATGGGGATGGTCGGGAGGCCCGCCTTACGCCGTGGCGCCGGTCGACCTGGTTGAAGACGTTATAAAATACGCGGCGTCGGTGATGCCGGGCAGGAAGATACTTATGGGCATGCCTCTGTACGGATACGATTGGACCCTCCCTTTTACGCCGGGAAGGTTCGCTAAAAGGGTAAGCCCGCAGGAGGCGATAAAGATCGCCGCCGAGCACGGCGCCCAGATCCGCTTCGACGCGCAGACGCAATCGCCCACATTTAAGTATTACGATCAAAGCGGCGTCCAGCATGAAGTCTGGTTTGAGGACGCGAGGAGCGTGCAGGCTAAACTCCTGCTTGTCAACAAGTATGACCTGCGCGGCGTAAGCTTCTGGGTTTTAGGAGTACCGTTCCCCCAAAACTGGCTGGTTCTCAACGATATGTTCAGTATCGTTAAGGTGATACCGCAATAAAAACTTTTAGCTCTTTAAACTATTCTATAAGCTCCCCCGGAGGGTTTCCGGTACGCAGGGGGAGCTTTTCTTTGCCCTTTAATCTTACGCTAAAGCCTTTTGACGCCGCTATCATGCCTGCTGATTCAAGGCTCATGCGCGAGACCGTATTATAATACCAGCAGCCGGCGACGGGTTTTAAGCCGTTCTCATATGACCATTTTTTAAGGCTGACCAGTATTTCCTTTGCAATTCCCCGTTTCCGGTAGTCCGGATTTGTAAACATGCCTATCGAAACGCAGCCTTTGCAGTAAAGCCCTTCCTCGATTACCCCGCAGCCCAGCAGTTCTTCTCCCTTCTCCAGCATGAAGATCGTTCCCGCGCCTATGCGCTCCTCAAAGCTGTTAAAGCCCCCGCCTGGTTCCTCAAAAAAGTCTTTGCATACTTCCCTTATCCTTTTGCAGTCGTCCGGCCCTGCTGTCCGGAAAGTCCCGTGAGTATCTGTTTCGGGAGTTGTTCCCGAATCTACAAAGAAACAGGCAGTCCGCTCTATATCGCAGTCCCATTCCGAGACAAGGGAGCACAAGGGCGCGTCCTGCGTCATAACAAAGACGCGTTCTATATTATTCTTCGTTATGAACATCTCCATAAGGCCGGGCGCGTGCCTGAAATATTTCGGCAGCACATAAAAAAAGTTTATTTCTCCGTTACTGCTTCCGCAATACCCCGCTGGTTTCCCGTCTGCATAGAGTTCGTATTTACTGCAATTCGTAAGCTGATCCTCCAGCCATGAATCCATCGGGAACGCGAGGCTCCGGATATGCGCTGCTATCGTACCGGCAAGCTTGTCCGCGTCTGACTGCCTTGTCGAAAGTGTCGCCATAATATATTTCCTAACTTCTTTCCGAAAGTATCACGCGCCATCCGGACTCTTCCGCTTTTCGTTTAAGTACATCGTCCGGATTGACCGCGACCGGGTTGCCGACAATCTCAAAAACGGGAAGATCTGAAGCGCTGTCCGCATAAGCAGAACTATCCTGCCATTCTATTTCATTCGTTTCGAAACAGGCGCGAAGCTTCGATATCTTTTCAGGCCCGTACACTACGTCGAGGGGGCGCTTTAAATTTACGCGCCCATTCATATAGTTTATTTTAGTCCCTATGACCGTATCTGCGCCGATAGGCCTGCCTACTGCTTCAAGCAGATATTCAAAGCACCCTGAGAGCAGCACTATGCGGCAGCCTTGTTTTTTTGCTTTGGCTATCTCTAGGACCACGTTTTTGTTGAGATCTTTGATTATTACTTCCGCGCAGAGGTCAAAAAAACGCTCTACCTGCTCTTTGCTCATATCAGCAAATATACGCGTAAACTTGCGCATGACCGTTTTCGCGCCCTTCTCGCGCCGGTGGGCGTCATGCACGCCGACCTTATATAATATATAAAGAGTCCCGAGCGAAGCGTATACCCTGGCAAGCCTCGCCTTTGAGTAACCGAATTTTCTCCACAGCTTCAGTAGATACGGGAGCGTGTCCTGCAAAAACAGGGTCCCGTCAAAATCGAATATTGCCAGTTTCATATTCCGTCTGCCCTTTGTCCGGTAATGCTTCCGATCTCTTTTATAAGTCTCTGTCGAAGCTCGAAAAGCTCATTCATATCTATACCCGGTTTCTGCGTTTCCTGCGCCGCTTCGATAGCGGCAATCTCCTCCTCGTCCTGTAAAACGGAACAGACTTTGGATCCATACAGGGGAAATCTCATGGAACATCTGCCGGCTTCTTTGATTATCGCCTCGCATTTATACAGCTTTATGAGCTTTAAGAATATGCCCTCTTCTTCGGCGCCGGCTGTGACGCCGTCTACACGCTCAGCAAAATCTTTATCCCCTGAATAAAACTCTTCTATTACTTCGAACGCCGATCTGGACGCGTGATCGACCGCATCAGCCGCTTCGGCGACTGCGTTTACGGTTTCCTCATCAGTGTCTTCTTCGAGCAGGTCCTCGCATTTTTCTATTTCAGTATCGAGCGCTTTGGCGTAATACAGCTTATAGAGCGCTGCCTGTACTTCTTCGGGGGCGTTTACATCTATCGGCTGCTCGAGCTCAAAAACATCGAGCATTTGAGCAAGCTCTTTATATTTGTTCGCCGTATCTATAATTGTATTCTGTTCCATTATCGTCACACTCTTCGATTTTTTTAATAGAATACATTGGCCGCTTTATTCCGGGGTCTTAATACCGTCCCTGCAAAAGTAAAAAACATACGCTGTTTTGATACAAACGGCCTGCACTGGATACCGTTTTACCATACTATCATACTTATTACAAAAATTACAACGAGAGTATTTTATTTTGCTGCAAAAATTAATGCTAGAAACGTTTATTTCCGCTTTGCATAAATTATATAGAACGGAAAAAAGGATCGTGATAGTTATTGAACATCTTGGTGGGAATCGAAGATAAAGGGTTGGTGCTCCGTCCGCTTATAGCTAACCGGACGCATGACTTGCTGTGGCAAGGCTGCAGCATCAGTACAAGTGAGGTGGACGGCGCTGAAGGCCGCATGGCAAGCGTATCAGTAAGCGACTGCGAACATGACGCGAAAAAAGAACGCTTGGTGCTGTGCGCAATACTTGCCGATATAATCGTGGAAAACCTGCAGATACGCCATCTTGTTAAGTTGCTGAAACAGGATTACTGTTTTCTCTCTGAAAAAGAGCAATGCGACATACTGGTGCGGGTATTGAAAAAGCTTTGGTACGGCACGGCCGGCCAGAAGAACGAGATAGCGGCATGCAAGAACGATTTGCGGCAGCGCCTGTCAGAAATTATAAAGGAAGACGAATCCGATACTATCATACTCGAAGGCTTCATGCGTTTCCGCATGAAAGATTATATTAACGTCTGGGAAAAGGAGCTTGCGTACAGCGTTGAGGATTATGTGCGCAAGAAAGAATACGCTGAGTTCGTTGAGATTCTCCGGCTGTTTATCAAGATACGTATACCCCGCGCGCGCAAGGTGCATATATGCGTGGGAGGAGACGGCGATTATCTTCTGCTGGACGAAAGGCTGTGCCTTTTAAAGTGCAGATTCATAGGGGACAGCGTCAATAAGGATGACGCGCTTCTCTCGGCGCTCGTCAATATCGCCCCGCAAAGCATAATAGTGCACAATAAGGACAGGTTTTGGGATTCGCGCATACTCGAAACGATAAAAGACGTTTTCGGGCAGCGCGTCGAGTTTTCTGAAGATATGATATGATGATGATACCGGGCCGGCTTTAGCCGGCCTTTTTGTTTTATTTGAAAAAGTTTTAATTGTATAGTAGAATAATCCGCCGGAAGGTGACACCAAATACGGAGAGACAGATGATTATAGACTTTCATGTTCACTGCTTTGCCGACAAGATCGCTTCGAAGGCTATCAGTGTATTAGAAGAGAAGAGCGGCCTTAAAACGGTACACGACGGTACGCTGCCCCGGCTGAAAAGATATATGGGAACATGCGGCATCGATAAGAGCGTCGTTCTCCCTGTGGCAACGAACCCGTCCCAGGTCCCTGTAATAAATAAATGGGCAATGGAAAGCGCCGACAGCGAGGTGCTTTTTTTCGGCGCCGTCCATCCGGACGACAGCGACTTTTACGGGACTGTGCAAAAATTGAAAGCCGCAGGTTTCCGCGGTGTGAAGATGCATCCCGATTACCAGCTTTTTTACGCGGATGAGGAAAGGATGATGCCCCTCTATGAAGCGCTGCGCGACGCGGGGCTGATTCTGGCGCTGCATTGCGGCCTCGATAACGTCTATCCGGTCCCCATCCACTGTACGCCGCTGATGGTGCGCAAAATAACAGACAATATTCCTGATTTGCAGCTTATACTTGCCCATATGGGCAGCCATGCGCTATGGCGCGACGCTGAAAGACTGCTCATAGGCCTGCCCGTATATATCGACACCTGTTATTCGCAATATGCCCTTACACCTTCGGACATGGAGCGTTTGATAAAGAAACACGGCTCCGAAAGGGTATTGTTCGGAACCGATTCGCCGTGGAAGAAAGCGGACGAGGAGATAGAACGGATCTGCGCGCTCGACCTTCCGAAAAGCGATATAGACAACATACTGTATAAAAACGCTCTGGCCTTGATAGGATAGCTGCTGTTGATAAGGCCCGGGATTTGCGGTAAAATATATGGGAATATACCCACAATAAACATTCAGCGGAGAAAACATATGGTAATCGATTTCCACGCGCATTGTTTTCCTGATTTTTTGGCCGGAAAAGCGATAAACGAACTGGAAAAAGGCTGCGGGATCACAGCCGTTCATGACGGTACGGCGGGCGGGTTAAAGAAATATGCGGAGCAATGCGGCGTTGACAGAAGCGTCGTGCTTCCTGTTGCCACAAAGCCTTCACAGGTAAAGCCTATCAACGAATGGGCAAAGGAGATACGGGGCAACGATTTATATTCCTTTGGAGCCGTTCATCCTGACGACAATGATTTCTTCGGCACTGTCGCACAGCTGAAGGCGGACGGATTTAAAGGGGTAAAGCTTCACCCCGACTATCAGCATTTTATGGCTGATGAGAAAAGGATGATGCCCCTTTACGAAGCCCTGCGCGACGCGGGGCTGATGGTGATAATTCACGCCGGCATGGATATCGGCCTGCCTTCCCCGATACACTGTACGCCCCTGATGATAAAAAGGGTGATAAGCGAGGTAAAGGGGCTTGTTGTTATTGCGGCGCATATGGGCTCCCACGCGCTCTGGCGCGACGCCGAAGAGCTTCTCAGCGGGCTGCCCGTATTCTTCGATACGTCATACTCATATTATATGCTCGGGAAAGCGGGCATGGAGCGCATGATAAAGAAACACGGCGCGGAGCGGGTGCTTTTCGGTACGGATTCGCCCTGGAGAAAGGCGGATGAAGAGACTAATAACATCGCGTCCCTCAATCTGCCGCAAAGCGATATAGATAAAATACTAAGCGGAAACGCTCTTTCACTGCTATCATAGGCTGACACCTTTTACTGTCCGGTCATATTATATTAAGGGAGACCAAAACAGTATACGCGGGGTGAAATATGATAGAGCGAGGAGATATATACTATGCGGATTTAAACCCCGTTACCGGTTCGGAACAAGGCGGCGTGCGCCCGGTGCTGGTGATCCAGAACGATACGGGCAACAGGTTCAGCCCGACTGTGATTGTCGCCGCGATCACTTCCAATCTGGGAAAAGCGCGCTTGCCGACGCATATCGTCATAGAAGAAGATGCACTGTCTGAAAAAAGCGTTGTCCTTTTGGAACAGATAAGGACTATAGATAAAACAAGGCTGATAAAAAAAATGGGACGGCTCAGCGAAAAAGACATGCTTCGCATCGACGAGGCGATATCGGTAAGCATGGGGTTTGATAAAACAAAGTAAAGAGCAAACTAAGGCGGGAGAGATTTCTCCCGCCTCTGCTTCAAAGCCGGAAGGCTTGCATGATGCCGGTAAGGAGGTAAAATGAAACAAAGGATAAAAGACTATGCCGTAATGACAATAGGCGTCGCCATAGCGGTCTTTGGCCTCAATTATTTTCTTGTGCCCGCAAAAATAGCTGCCGGCGGAGTAAGCGGTATTGCAACGATATTATATCATTTATTAAATCAGTTTCCTTTGGGCATAAGCATTGCCGCGCTTAACATACCTCTTTTTATTTTCGGCGTAAAGCTTATAGGTAAAAACTTTGCAATACGTACCGCATATTCCCTTGCTTTGTATTCGGTGCTTGCGGAGATAATGCCGATACCCGAAACACCGGATCTGCCGATACCCGAAACGCAGGATCTGATACTCGGCTGCGTATATGGAGGCGTATTAGTAGGCGCGGGGATAGGGCTTGTATTGCGGTCGGGAGGAAGCACGGGCGGCTCGGATATGGCTGCCAAGATGCTTAATGCGAAATCAAAGAGTACCAGCGTAGCCGCGTTTATGTTCGTAATCGATTTTACCGTTATTGGAGCGGCAGGCATTCTCTTTAATTCTCTTGAGCTGGCGCTTTACGCTATCGCCTCGGTTTTTATATCCGCGAAGGTCATAGATTTCATCACCGAAGGTTTGAGCGCGGCCAAGGCGTTCTATATAATTTCCGATAAGAGCGAAGAGATAGCCAAAGCCATTATGGAACAGATGGAAAGGGGCGTGACCGCCTTAAAGGCGAAAGGCGTATACAGCGGGAAGGATAAAGAGGTGCTGCTTTGCGTGCTCGAGTGGAGGACCGAAGGCCCGAAATTAAAGTCTATAGTAAAGAGCATCGATGAAAATGCATTTGTGATAGTGGCAGACGTAAAAGAAGTGCTCGGCGAGGGTTTTTAAGTTTTTAGGATGGATAAACCCGGCCGGTATGCTCTGTTTTACCGGTATTTTTACGGATAACATGTAAAGGCTGCAGTTTTTTATAAAATAAGGGTACAATTATAAAAAATATTGTCCACTTTGTGGTTTTAGTGGTACTATTAGTGGTACTATTATAATAAGAAAATTGTATTGGTTGGAGAAGTGAGGATCCTAATGAGAACTAAAGGTAACGCGTGGCTGGCAAGTATAGTGATCGGAATACTGATAATAGCGGCAGGCATATTCCTGCTGGTTTCCCCGTCTGAAAACGGAAGCAGTACAGGAAACGATACTTTGAAAACACTTGTTGGAATCGGGGTGTTCGGATTCTGTGTTTATTGTATTTTTAAGGCGTTCCAGTCGAAAGACAATAACCGCCTTTTTATACCCTACCTTGCGCAGGGACTGCTCGATATCATCCTTCTGCTGCTGCTGATAACGATAAATGAGAGGGAAGTGGAAACCAAGGTACTCGTCGTAATAATCATAGCGTGCTGGCTGATGATATTCGGGTTCTTTGAAATAATACACGCAAAGCGTGACAGCGATAACCAGCACAGGATAAGAAACGGCTCTATACTTATACTGGCGGGCGCTGCGGTGCTTATAATCCCGCTCCTTTTAAAAATGGAGTCCGTGCTGTTTTTAGGAATAGTCGCGCTTGTTTTCGGCGCTGTAAAAGTAGTTCAGGGATTGATTCGCAAAGTAAGAACGGACGAAGGCTCTTCTGGCGGCGGGCGCTCCGGCCTGTTTTGATACATATGATTACAGCGGGGATTGACAGAACGCAAGAGTCAGGCATATAATAACCAGAAATATGATACCTGTTAAGGATAAGTAACCCGGCACAATAAGCGTTTTGAGAGACGTCCGCACCATTGGCTGGAAGTGCGGCGGGCGCTGTGAATGGCGAAACCACCTTAATAAAGTTTCGGGGCTGCTCCCTTATAGGCTTATAAGCTGCCAATTAGATTGGAAATTGGGTGGAACCGCGGTAGATGATCGTCCCATATACTTTTGAGTATATGGGCTTTTTATTTAAGGAAAAATAACCGGGACAAAGGAGAAAGAAATGAAAATTACACTTGCCGACGGGGCGGTCAGGGAATTCGAAAACGGAATGAGCGCGGCTGATATAGCCGCCGGGATCTCGCCTAAGCTCGCGAAGAGGGCGCTCGCTGCAAAAATAGGCGGTATCGTTTGCGATCTTAATACGTCCATCAATAGCGATACGAGCCTTGGGATACTCACGTTTGACGACGAGGCAGGCAAAAAGGCTCTCTGGCATACGGCTTCGCACGTGATGGCGCAGGCGGTAAAGCGCCTGTATCCGAACGTAAAGCTTGCCATAGGCCCTGCGATAGATACCGGGTTTTATTACGACTTCGATATGGAAAAGCCTTTTGACGCCGAAGGCCTCGAGGAGATTGAGAAAGAAATGCGGCGCATAGTCTCTGAAGATTTAAAGCTCGAAAGATTCGAGCTTCCCCGTAAAGAGGCTCTCGAGCTCATGAAAGACGAGCCGTATAAGCAGGAACTTATACGCGACCTGCCCGAGGGCGAAGCCCTGAGCTTCTATAAGCAGGGCGACTTTGTTGACCTTTGCGCCGGACCGCACGTGCCCTCTGCGGGTAAAGTAAAGGCCTTCAAGCTCCTCTCCATAGCGGGCGCCTACTGGAGGGGCAGCGAAAAGAACAAGATGCTCACCCGCGTCTACGGCACTGCGTATGAGAAGCAGGAAGAACTTGACGCGTACCTTCAGATGCTAAGGGAAGCAAAGGAAAAAGACCATAACAAGCTGGGGCGCGAACTTAAATACTTCACGACCAACGACGCTGTCGGCCAGGGCCTGCCGCTTATAATGCATAAAGGCGCCAAAGTCATACAGATACTCTCGCGCTTCGTCGAAGACGAGGAGGAGCGGCGCGGTTATACGCTCGTGAAGACGCCGCTTATGGCTAAGTGCGACCTCTATAAGATCTCGGGGCACTGGGATCATTACAAGGACGGCATGTTCGTGCTGGGCGACGAGGAGAAGGGCGAAGAGGTGCTGGCGCTCCGGCCGATGGACTGCCCGTTCCAGTTCATGATCTACAACTCCGAGATGCACAGTTACCGCGAACTGCCTATACGTTACAGCGAGAACGCCGTACTTTTCCGCAACGAGGCTTCGGGCGAGATGCACGGGCTCATACGCGTGCGCCAGTTCACGCTTGCCGACGCGCATATAGTCTGCCGGCCCGACCAGGTCGCGGAGGAATTCAAGGGCGTGGTCGACCTTATACAATATATGATGAGGTGCATCGGCGTCGAGAGCGAGATCAAGTACCGCTTCTCGAAGTGGGACCCCAAAAACACCGAGAAGTATATCAACGACCCCGAGGCGTGGGATACCACACAGACGCTGATGAAGAAGATACTCGACGAGATC
>CAZDZY010000023.1:861-35892 GCA_964510055.1 uncultured Christensenellaceae bacterium | reverse complement strand
TCCGTATTTATATGCTTTACCCATTTTCAGTTGCTCCTTTTAAACGTTCTCGGGATTTTCTATTTTTCCGGTAAGCGCGGACGCCGCCGCCACAGCGGGGCTTGCAAGATATACTTCCGATTTTGTATGCCCCATCCTGCCGACAAAATTCCTGTTAGTTGTGGATACCGCCCTTTCCCCTGCGGCAAGCACGCCCATATGCCCCCCGAGGCACGGCCCGCATGTCGGCGTGGAAAATACCGCGCCCGCTTTTACGAAATCTGCGATAAGTCCTTCCTTCAGCGCCTGAAGATATATCGCCTGTGTCCCGGGCAGTATTATAACTCGCACTCCCTTTTTGACTTTCCTGCCACGCAATATATCCGCCGCTATCCGGAGGTCGGTTATCCTGCCATTAGTGCACGAGCCTATAACTACCTGATCTATCGTGATATCGCCGACTTTGTCTATAGCTTTTGCGTTTTCGGGAAGGTGCGGGAACGAGACCGTGGGGCGCAGCATTGAAAGGTCGATATCTATCACGCTGTCGTATTCTGCGCCGGCGTCGGCATCATATACCTTGTACGGCTTTTTGGAATGCTCCTTTACGTACTCAATAGTCTGCTCGTCAACCGGGAATATGCCGTTTTTAGCGCCGGCCTCTATGGCCATGTTGCATACGGTGAACCTATCGTCCATCGAAAGATGTTTTACTCCTTCTCCAGCGAACTCCATCGATTTATAAAGAGCTCCGTCTACGCCTATAAGGCCTATGATATGCAGTATCAAGTCCTTTCCCGATACCCATTTCGAAGGTTTGCCGGAAAGCACGAATCGGATTGCGGCCGGCACTTTGAACCAGCACTTTCCCGTTGCCATTACCGCGGCCAAGTCAGTGCTGCCTACGCCTGTTGAAAACGCCCCGAGCGCTCCGTATGTGCACGTATGTGAATCGGCTCCTATAATTGCGTCGCCCGGCACTGCGAGGCCTTTTTCGGGTATAAGGCAATGCTCTATGCCCATCTCCCCCACCTCGAAGTAATTCGTGATGTCATATTTTTTTGCGAACTCTCGCATCATCTTGCATTGCTCGGCGGCCTTAATATCCTTATTGGGCGTAAAGTGGTCGGGAACGATTACTATCTTATCTTTATCGTATACCGACTGTTTTTCCATCTTTTCGAATTCTTTTATCGCAACAGGCGCTGTGATGTCGTTACCCAGCGCGATATCGATATCCGCCTCGATAAACTGTCCAGCGTGAACTTCCGCAAGTCCTGCTTTAGCCGCCAGTATCTTTTGTGTCATAGTCATACTCATTTTATGATTCCTCCGACTTTACTTCATAGCAGTATCTGTTGATAGCATCTATATAAGCTTTTACGCTTGCTTCGACTATATCCGTACTCAGGCCGCGTCCCCTTACCTTTTTGCCATCTTTATCGAGCTTTACTACGACTTCGCCCTGCGCATCTTTGCCGCCCGTTACGGAACGCACAATATAATCTTCCAGGTTGAAACTCAAGCCGGTGCAACGTTCTATTGCGTTGAATGCCGCGTCTACCGGTCCGTCGCCCGTTGCGGCTTCTTCCTTTACTTCTCCTTTATGGTCAAGCTTTATGACCGCTGTTGCGGTCATCTTGTTGCCGCTGTTGATAACAAACGTATCGAACTCAAACTCGTTGGGAACGTTGAACGCGTCGAATTCCACAAGCGCGCGCAGGTCCATATCGGAAACGTCTTTTTTTCTGTCGGCAAGCTCTTTGAACCTGTCAAAGTAATACTCAATTTTCGATTCTTCGAGCATAAATCCCAACGACTTAAGCCTCTCCTCAAACGCGTGCTTTCCGGAATGTTTGCCCAAAACTATTATGTTTTCGGAAAGGCCGATGGATTGCGGAGTCATTATCTCATACGTCTTTTTATTGGCCAGCACTCCGTGCTGGTGAATGCCAGCCTCGTGCGCAAACGCGTTAGCTCCGACTATCGCTTTGTTGGGCTGGACCGAAACGCCGGTTATGGAAGACACGAGGCGTGATGCGTTATATATCTGTTTTGTATCGATATTTGTGTTATATCCGTAAAGGTCGGGGCGCGTAGCTATCCCCATAACGACTTCTTCAAGGGCGGCGTTGCCCGCCCTCTCGCCTATGCCGTTTATTGTGCACTCAGCCTGAGTGATACCTGCGCGGACGGCGGCGAGCGTATTTGCCACGGCAAGCCCCAGGTCGTTGTGACAGTGTACCGACAGATCTGCCTTTTCGATGCCGGCCACATTGTTTTTTATACCCATTATCAGTTCATAGAATTCTTCCGGGGCGGAATAACCCACGGTATCCGGAACGTTTATGCACGTTGCCCCGGCTTTTATTACGCCTTCAAATACTTTGTATAAAAATTCCGGATCGCTTCTCGATGCGTCTTCCGCTGAAAATTCCACATCGGGGCAGAGCGACTTCGCGTATTTCACCATCTCAACAGCCTGAGCAAGAACTTCGTCAGGGCTCATCTTGAGTTTGTATTCCATATGGATAGGAGACGTCGCGAGGAACGTGTGTATACGCGGGCTTGCCGCGTTTTTAACAGCTTCCCACGAACGGTCGATATCCTTTTTGAGCGCTCTCGAAAGGCTTGCTACTCGTGAATCTTTCACGGCTTCAGCTATGGCTTTCACCGCCGTAAAGTCGCCCGGCGAAGCTATGGCGAATCCGGCTTCGATAACGTCGACCTTGAGCTTTTCGAGTTGATGCGCGACCTCCAGCTTTTCCTGCAGGTTCATGCTGCATCCCGGCGATTGTTCGCCGTCACGAAGTGTAGTGTCAAAGATCTTTATGGTTTTCATTTCAGTTCTCCTGAACAAAATATTTGTCTGCAGTCCGCTTTAAATGAAATAAAAAAGCCTTCCGTCATACAGAGACGAAAGACCCGCGGTACCACTCTGCTTGCGGTTAACAGACCGCCAGCTTATCAAGGCACGACATGATGCCCGTACTCGTGTAACGTTGAGTCACGACGTCTGCGCTTAACTTTTTTCAGCACAGCGGCTTCGGAGCGAGCTTCGCCAAGGTTTGCATGCCGCCTTTCACCACACGGGCGGCTCTCTGAAAATACAAGCTTACGGCTACTATTCCCCATCACAGCCTTTGATTTTGCTAATTATAGTTTAAGGACAACACAATTGTCAATATCTTTTTGATATTCAAAGCAAAAAAAATTACCATTCGCTTTTTATATATCGTCTTGTTTCATCATGATTCGAGTAATATAATGTGTAAGGGCTTACATAATATTATGTTTTCAATGTTTATTCGCAAAATTTCACATTACCTTGATAACACGTTTCATTCTCTTAAGAACAGGAGCTTCAGATTATTCTGGACAGGGCAATGCATTTCGCTTATAGGCACGTTCATGCAGCGGACTGCGCAATTCTGGCTCGTTTATAAGCTTACCGATTCTCCTTTTCTTCTCGGTATGCTCGGAGTATGCCAGTTCATGCCGCTTTTTCTGTTTTCCCTCTTCGCGGGATCGATAATAGACCGCTTTCCAAGAAAACAGCTGCTGATAATAACGCAGTCGCTGTTTATGTTTCAGGCAGTTTTAATGACGATCCTTACTTTTACCGGGCTTATAGAATACTGGCATATACTTGCGCTGAGCGCTTTATACGGAATAACGCAGACGTTGGATATGCCCGCAAGGCAGACTTTTCTATTCGATATGGTCGGTAAAGATGATATCATGAATGCAGTCTCCCTGAATTCAACAGTTTTGAATACAGCTAAAATATTGGGCCCCGCTATTGGAGGGCTGCTTATACTATATTTCGATATAGGCTGGTGCTTCCTTATCAACGCAATAAGCTACATAGCTGTTATCGCCGGTCTTTATATGATAAAACTTGAAAAATCGCAGATCAGCCGTGAAAGGCGCCATATATTAAAAGAAACCGCTGACGGCCTGCGCTATATCGGTAGAAGCCGTGAATTGATCATTGGCATCGTGATATTCGGTATAGTAAGCACGTTTGCAATGAACAACGATGTGATAGTTCCCGTCTTTGCCAGGAATGTATTGGGCAGGGGCGCAGGAGAATATTCCGGCCTGCTTACCGCGGCGGGTATAGGTTCTCTCATAGGAGCGATGTTTATGGCGTCCCGGAGCAAACTGGGTATCAATAAGAAACTGTTTTTATTCGGCGCGGCAGGAACAGCCTTGCTGCAGGTATCAACGATACTTACCGGGAGCTATATGGTAAGCCTTGTTCTTCTTGCAGCCATAGGGTTCATCAACCTTACGTTTTTCAACACCGCCAACGCTATATTCCAGATAAATTCTTCAGATGAATACCGGGCGCGCGTAATGAGCGTTTATTCCTTCCTCGCCCAGGGCTCGACGCCTGCAGGCAATTTCTATGCCGGCGCAGTAATGGACAGATTTGGGGGCGATTCTGGTTTTATAGCATGCGGCGGTATCACATTGATCCTTCTTGCCCTTATATTCGTATTTAGAAGGTATACAATACATAAATGGTTATTTAATAAAGAAATAAATCAAGCGGTAAAGTAAGAATATATAACCAGATTAAATAAAGAAGCCATGCGGGTATGCCCGCATGGCTAAATCTTTATCAATACTTAATCAAGAAGATGTACCGCCACTATCAGTCCGGCGAATACGATGGAAACCATCGACAACAGTTTTATGAGTATGTTGATGGACGGCCCGCAGGTATCTTTGAACGGATCGCCGACGGTATCTCCAACGACCGCTGCCTTATGAGCGTCGCTGCCCTTGCCGCCATGGGCTCCGCCTTCGATATACTTCTTGGCGTTATCCCACGCTCCGCCCGAGTTGGCCATCATTATTGCCATTATGAACCCTACGACTGTTGCTCCCGCGAGCATCGCGGCTACGGCGTTAACGCCGAGTATAAGGCCTGTCGCTATTGGGAATATGATGGCTGTCAACGCAGGAAGTATCATTTCCTTCTGCGCTGATTTCGTGCAGATCTTCACGCACTGGGCGTAATCAGGTTCGGCCTTGCCCTGCATAAGCCCTTTTATCTCCTTGAACTGCCTTCTGACTTCAACGACTATGCTCTGGGCGGCGCGTCCTACGGCGTTCATAGTCAGCGCTCCAAAAAGGAACGGCAGCAGTCCGCCGATAAACAAGCCGGTCAGAACTGTTGGGTTCAGAAGGTCGAGGTTGAATGTAAACGAAGGATCGATATTTTTTACCTCGCTTACGAACGCCGCGATAAGCGCTAAGGCTGTTAACGCGGCAGAACCTATCGCGAATCCCTTGCCCGTAGCGGCAGTGGTGTTTCCGAGAGAGTCGAGAGCGTCGGTGCGTTTGCGCACTTCGGGGTCCATATGGCTCATCTCGGCTATACCGCCGGCGTTATCCGCGACAGGGCCGTAAGCGTCGGTAGCTAGTGTTATGCCAAGTGTGGAAAGCATTCCAACTGCAGATAAACCGATACCGAACAATCCAAGGTTAAAAGAAGTAGAACCGAATCCTTCCGCAACGCTTCCGCCAGACGCGAAGAACGAAACGAGCACTGAAGCTCCGACTATCAGCACAGGCAGCATCGTAGATTTCATTCCAACAGAGAGGCCGCCTATGATGACCGTTGCCGGGCCGGTCTTTGCGGAATCCGCAACGCCTTTTGTGGGTTTATACGTATCGGAAGTAAAGTATTCCGTTACGAATCCGATAAGGTTTCCGGCTATCAGCCCTGAAAGTATAGCGAAGTAAATACCGGGTATCTGCCATCCGAAGATGTTTATCATATTAGCCTGATCCGCAGGCATTATAAGAACAACAAGGAAATACGCCGCAACGGCTATTAATACAGTACTTAAGTATACTCCGCGGCGCAGCGCAGAAAGCAGGACTTTTTGTTCCGCCTTTTCTCCCGAACGCACGAAAAACGTTCCTATCAGTGAAGCGAGTATGCCTATTGCGGCCATTGCCATAGGTATTATTACTCCGTTTAAATTTAATCCCGCGGCTACAGCGAGAGCAGCGGTAGAAACGATCGAGCCAACATAGGATTCATAAAGGTCGGCGCCCATGCCCGCAACGTCGCCGACGTTATCGCCGACGTTATCGGCTATAACAGCGGGGTTGCGCGGGTCGTCTTCCGGAATGCCGGCTTCTACTTTACCCACGAGGTCGGCTCCGACGTCGGCAGCTTTTGTGAATATACCACCGCCTACGCGCGCGAACAGCGCCATCGAAGAAGCGCCCATTCCGAAAGTAAGCATTGCCGATGTGATCTGCGGAATGCTGTTAGCATCCGAGAGAGGATAAAATAACTGCAGGAAATAATACCATATAGAAAGGTCTAAAAGCCCGAGGCCAACTACGGTAAATCCCATAACGCCGCCTGATGAAAAGGCTACTCTCAGGCCTTTGTTGAGGCTCTGGCTGGCAGCAAACGCCGTACGTGAGTTCGAGGACGTCGCCATGCTCATTCCGATAAAGCCGGATAGCCCTGAGAAGAAACCTCCCGTCAGGAACGCAAAAGGAACGAACGGGTTCAGCAAGCCTTTCCCTTCACTGTTCTTAAATACGAAAGCGAGCAATAGGAGCACGACAAACATTCCCGCAAAGAATATGCCGACGCCTGTGTATTGCCTTTTCAGGTAAGCTTTTGCGCCTGTTTTGATCGCGTTGGAGATCTTTGTCATTAGTTCTGTTCCCGTGGAGAACTTTTTAACTCTCACTGCAAGGAACCCTGCGAAAAGCAGCGATACTATTGCGCCTATAGGTGCAATGATCATGTAGTTTTGCATAATACCTCCTCCAAATAATTCATTTAATATATAAACATAATCTTGTTTATATCAAAAATTATTTTATAACAGCCTCAAAAAACCGTGTCTGAACTAATTATCCCAACTCTCCCCCATTTTAGTTATCGTACACATAATATACAATATCTTTTCGACATTCAAGTATAAAATACATTAATTTTTTATTTGTTTTGTTTTACGAAAAGGCATTATTCACATAACGTTATCCTTTACGATGCCCCACTTGCCGCATCTGTCTCCCCAGCTTGCAGCCTGCTGCCCGTTTGACCTTATCTGCACTACCTCGCACATATTGACGCAGCCGTTGCATTCGAAACTCGAAGCCTTATAGACGTTATTTGTGCAGCCGAATCCCAGGAATACTGTATTTTTACCGGATGTTCTTATCTCTTCCATAGCCAGGAGAGCTGCCCCCATAGCTCCCATTACATCATAATACCGCGGGATAATCAGTTTTTTTCTAAGTTTTTTTTCGAAAGCGGCCGCGATGCCTACGTTTGCCGCCACTCCGCCCTGGAATATTACGGGCGCGTTTATTTCACTGTTCTTAGCAAGATTATTAAGAAAATTGCGGACAAGGGCTTCACATAAGCCGGCAATTATATCCTCGCTGCTGTGTCCCTCCTGCTGTTTCGAGATCATGTCGCTTTCGGCGAATACCGCGCAGCGCCCGGCGATGCGCACAGGGTTCTTTGATCGCGCCGCATATCCGCCGAATTCTTCTATAGGGATCTCCAATCTGGCTGCCTGTCTGTCGAGGAACGACCCTGTTCCGGCAGCGCAAACAGTATTCATCGCGAAATCGCTGACGACGCCGTTTTGCATAAATATTATTTTAGAATCCTGTCCGCCTATTTCGATTATTGTTTTAACATCAGGAACTATATGGCACGCGGCTACTGCATGAGTGGTGATTTCGTTTTTAACTATATCCGCTCCTACCATCGCGGCAGCGAGTTGTCTTCCGCTGCCGGTAGTCCCGGCTGCAATAACCTTTATGCCGCGCTGCCTTTCCTTTAGTATGTTCATTCCTTTTAACAAGGCTTCTATCGGGCGTCCGCTGGTCCTTAAATAAACTTTTTCTATAACGTTACTGTCTTCTCCCAAAAGAACGAGGTTTGTGCTCACCGAGCCGACGTCTATCCCCAAACTGTATTTATCCAAATACGAACTCCTTTTTTTTCTTCATTTCCAGCATATCTAAAAACGCTTCGATCCTTGTCGTATATCCCGCGTCGCCGGCAGCCTCGTCTATGACGAGGGATAATACAGGGAAACCCGTGTCCTTTATCGCCGGGAGAACAGACTTGGTAATTACTTCAGGCATGCACCCAAGGGGATATATCTGTATCGCTCCATCCGCATGCTTTCTGCTGGAGAGAATAGCGTGCCCAATAGATTCTCTCGCGTGACCTCCCACTCCCACCGGGAGAAATCGTTTTGACGCATGCTGTACGCGAAACGAGTTAATTTTAAATGGTTTCAGCACAAGGTCTTTCAGCCACCAACTGGGGGTGATCATCCTATATGAACATACTCCGTAATCCATAAGTTTCTCTTCGATAAAAAGGCTGGAGAAAGGTTCTATCATTGAATATATTTCTCCGATCAGCGCTATTTTTAAAGGGTTACGGGATCTATCAATTTCTATTAGTTCAAGTTTTTTTATATATGATTCCAGCATCGTTTGAGTGGAAACAGGATCGTTTTGTTTAAATACCGCAGATTCGCATTCCATCAAAATACGTTTTGCTTCTCCCCTGTTTATCTCGTATCCTGCAATATGATGCGCTTTCGCCGCGATGTCATCAGAAAGATTCAGTATCTTAAGCGCGCGGCGCACCGCGTCGATCTTTGCCGCTTTATTGACATTGCTTACCGATGATATTCTTTTTATCCTGCTCCACAATTCGCCCATCCCGATACTTGACGGTGCGTCTACTACTATCATTTCGGCTTTAATACCATTCTTTTTTAATATCCTCATCTGCAATTCGCAATATTCCCCAAACCTGCAAGGCCCGCAGCTCCCGGTTATAAGTATAGTATCAGCACCTCGCTCGACGCTTTCTAAATAGTTCCCCATAACAAGTTTAAATGGGAGGCATATTTCCTCGGGTGAAATATACGCTCCTTTTTGCAGTGTTGCCTTGTTGTTTTTTTCAGGGATAACATAGGGTATCTGCAGTCCGTCAAATAAAGCTTTAGCAGCTAGGCATGTATTGCCCATCCTGGGAACGGTTATTACCAATAGTAGCCCCCCTTTTAAGCATATCGGCAAAGGCTTCTATTCGTGTGTTTAAAGCGGCTTCGCCTGTATGTTCGTCGATTTTCAGTATCAAAAAAGGAAAGTCGTCTATGCTGCTGCGTATAAGTTCGATAACTACCGAGTCTACTCCGCAGGAAAATGCGGAAACGTACACTATCCCTGATATCCTGCCTGATTTTATAAGGTGCATAGCGGCACCGTAATATTGCTCCGCAAAATACCAGAACGGTTCTTTAAATAAACTTTTGGTCTGTTCAGCAATATCTGCAACGCTCACATAATCTGGCGTAACAACGCCTAGTTTTAAACTGTTCAGTTTTTTTACGAGCCCCATATTAACAAAGCTGTCATTGACTATATACGAATGGCCTATAAGGGCTGCCGTATCAGGGAATGACTTTTGGTTATATCCTGACGCGCTCTTTATTTGCGTCGATATCGCTGCCTCAAACGCATTTCTTAGTCTTCGTCTCGATTTAGTAAGCATTTTTGCCGAGTTCACAGCCCAAATAAAAAGGCTGCTTTCATCCAATGAATAAATCGGTTCGCTTATTATGCGAGGAATTTTATTCAAACTGCTGCCGATCATTTCCGGAAGGCCGCAGAACATAGGGCAGATATATTTTCCTTTAGTTATAGTCATGAAACGCGGTGCAAGTATAGAATCACATCTTCCGCAGAGCCAGTCGACATGGCCATGAAACACTTTTATAGGAAGGCATGCGTCGTCCACACAAGCTGCGACGCCTCTGTCAAGTATTTCTTTGTTAGTGTTTGGAGAAATTATGATCTCTGCCCCGAGTTCAGAGAAAAAAGTTTCGGCAAACACATGATATTTATAATACATTAATCCTTTAGGAATACCAATCTTCATTCATTTTTATATTGAACGTTAAATCAGAAAATATACAGCCAAATAAATGTATGGTGACCAGATAACATTATCTACAGCTTAAAGGTGCGGATA
The DNA here is from genome assembly GCA_964510055.1 of uncultured Christensenellaceae bacterium. Taxonomy (GTDB): domain Bacteria; phylum Bacillota; class Clostridia; order Christensenellales; family SZUA-584; genus DTFZ01. Next base: position 25,853 of record CAZDZY010000023.1, on the reverse strand, counting down.
AAAAATGAGCCGAGGGTTATCGGCTCATTTATGGGAGATGACAGACCAGCGGTTTTTGAAAAATCAATTGCCGGACGGTCTATGAAACAATATTAAAAGATTGCTTATATATATTGACTCGTCTAAAGTACGAAAAGTTCCAAATTATTGTTATATTATAACACAATATTTGATATTATAACATAATTATATAATATAATTACAGCATAAATATACTTTTAAAACTTTTTTTCATTAATGTTCGTATTATTAATACAGTATATAACAGATTCACAAATTGCAGTATAGAAATAATCCATTGATTATGTTACAATTTTTATATATTAGTATTACTTGTATTGTATTATTACAAATTGCATATTTAATTAACAATTTATCTTGTTATACAGTTAAAGAAAGGAATATATAAGTGACGGGAACAGAAAAAAATATCAAACTGATTGAGAAAATTAAGAATAACATTGCGAAGGTTATCATCGGAAAGGAACGCGCTATAGATCTGGTGATCTGCGCTCTTATATGCGGAGGGCATGTCCTCATCGAAGATGTACCCGGCCTCGGAAAAACCACGCTTGTATCCGCGCTTGCGCGTTCACTCAATTGCAGTTTCCGGCGTATTCAATTCACGCCCGATGTACTGCCTTCCGACGTGACGGGTTTTACAAGTTACAATCTAAAAACCGGAGAACGGGAAGTAAACATGGGAGGTATAATGGCTCAGGTAGTTCTGGCTGATGAGATCAACCGTACCAGCCCAAAAACTCAGTCAAGCCTTTTGGAAGTGATGCAGGAAGGGCAGGTGACTATTGACAGCGTATGTTATCCCGTTCCCCAGCCCTTTATCGTTCTGGCTACACAGAATCCGGTGGAGCATATTGGCACATATCCGCTGCCGGAGGCGCAGCTTGACAGATTTCTGCTGAAAATATCTATGGGGTACCCGGAACGCAGCGAAGAGATCGATATATTGACCAGAAACAAAGGTGCAAAGCCTCTTGACTCATTGAAACCTGTGGCCAGCGGCGACGATATTATGCGTCTGCGCGCACAACACGCGGATATTAAATGTGCGGAGCCCGTTATGTCGTATATAGTCTCTATAGCTGAAGCGACCCGAAACAGCGGGAGGATATCACTGGGCATAAGCCCGCGCGGATCCCTTGCGCTTATGAACGCTGCGATGGCCTACGCATTACTGAATGGCCGTGATTACGTGCTCCCCGACGATGTTCAATATATGGCGGAAGCTGTGCTGGCCCATCGTCTGGTCTTGAACCTTCAGGCAAATCAGGATATGGAAACACCCGAATCGGTTCTGCATTTAATACTGCGCAATATTAAAGTGCCGGGTATATCATGAAACTTTTAAGATGGTCATACTATGCGGTTATGGCAACATGTCTGCTCGCGGGAATGTACACGGGCATGCGGGTATATTATATAGTTTTTCTTACGCAGGTATTAATAATAATCGCCGTAATAATAATAAACATCTGGACGGTGCAGACATTCAAATTCAAGCAGGAGCTGTCAAATAACATCTGTGTCAAAGGCAAAGAAACGACCCTTAATCTTGAGATAGTAAATGAAAAACCGTTTCCTTTATCGCTCATCGAAGTTCATATCGACGTCGTTTCATCCAGCCAGGACGTAAGGCTTGTTTTCAGTCTGGCACCTTACACCAGTAAAAAGTTTAATATCCCCGTCACAACGCCTTACCGCGGAAAATACAGCGTCGGCATGACAAAATTGAAAATAACCGATATTTTCGGTTTGCTTTCATTCCCGTATGATATGCGTTGGCTGCCTTATTATAAGATGCGGGAGCTTGTGGTGCTGCCAAAGGCGCAGATCCCAGGCAAAGTATCTACGGATATCATAGACACAAAACTCTTCAGTGACGGTTACTTAAGGCAGGCCGAGACAGGCGACAGCGTTTCCGGCGCGCGTCTCTACCATGAAGGCGATTCACTCAAACGCGTTCATTGGAAGAAATCAGCTCAGCAAGGCGAACTTTTCGTAAAACAATATGAGTACCCCGAAAGAGAACGTGTGATGATATTGGTCGACACCGCTTCGTATGGGCTTAAAGGCGAAGAAATTTTGATCTATTCCGATACGATCTGCGAATGCGCAGCGTGCATCGCTCTTCACGGCTTATACCGCAACCATGAGGTATGTTTAATGGACAGCGCGGGTGATTTAAAACCCGTAGAATGTGCAAGCCTCTCCGGTTTTGAAAAAATACAGAAATATCTCGCAATGCTTCCTTTCACTGATAAAGCCGATCTGCAAGTCACGCTGGAAAGGGCAAACAGGAGTTTTAAAAAAGGATACGCATTTTTTGTTCTAACCAGAGGTAATGATCCTGCGTCCATGCAGCGCCTTGAATCTGTTCTCGGGAAATATCAAACAGTTACCTTGGTCATCGTTGGCGGCTCAAAACCAGCGATCCATATCCAGACATTATACATGGAAGCCGGAAGCAACGCCGCAGATGCTCTGCACAGCCTGTTATAGCGAGGGAAAAATGAAATTTCTGAAATCAAAAACAGCTTCTTTTCTTACAGATATCTGTTGCTCGATATTGCTGGGTGCGTCTGTCTGCACGATATTTCTGCCGTCTGCAGGGATAGTGACAGACTATTGGACCTGTCTGCTGATTATGGCTGTCGACCTTGCGCTGATAGCACTGTTTACACGTAAATGGTGGCTCCTGCCTGTATTCCTTATATCCGCTATTTCCATAACGCTTCTGATAACCACGATTTTTGACGTTAATCAGGAGTTGTGGACGTATATAGACGGCTTTATAAGCTGGTGCTCTGAGTCCTTTCCCGATATGTTCCCATATTCGATGAACGGAAGTATAATTATAGTTCAGCTTGCCGCGGCGCTTCCCGCCGCTATACTTTCATATCTGTTCTTCCGCAAACTTTTCTTTTTCCCCGCGCTGCTTCCTGTAGCAGCCGCATTGATGGTGTGGGCATACATAACTGATATCGGGACATTTTGGCCTATACTCGGTATGCTGATATTTGTAATATTTCTTTCTATGGCAAAAATGACAAGCAACAGGATAAACCGTGATCTGCCTGAATCCGAAAAGATACAGAGTTCCCTTCTTATGATTACCGCAATGGTCATCCTGCCTGTTATTTTACTGCTGTCTTTTTCAATATCGCCTAAAAACGATAAGGACTGGCGCGCTAAATGGTTTGTAGATTTTATTGATGATTTTCGTGATTTTATAGGGTTGGGTGAAAATGAAAGCCCGGTGCAGGGATCGTTTAATATCGGCATTTCAGGATTCAATCCATTGGAACAGCGTTTGGGCGGCGACGTCGCATTAGACAACTCTATTGTAATGAAAGTAAAAACTGAAACGCCGGCCCTTCTTTCGGGCGCAGTATACGATACTTACGACGGTCAAAAATGGTATGATACTTCATCGTTGCGCAGATACAGGTTAATAAGTATTTTCTGGCAGGGAAAACGACGCGATATCTTTGGTATGGATAAGCCTTACGGGGGAAAACCGGCTGAAGAACTTTTCGCCAGGATCACTTATCAGGCCGACTTTGATATTTCATATACAGAGCATGGAAGAACTTTATTCACTGCAGGACAAATGCAGTCACTGGAAAGCAAATCTCTGGATATGTCGGACGTATTCTTTAACGATCAATCGGAGATTTTTATGTCTGTCCCTCAGTGGTTGCTCAGCTATAAAATGCGTACTTTGGTTTTTGACAGGAATCTGCCTGACTTTAACGATAACATGCTTGAACTTGAATCGTTTGCCGATAAAACAGAGGACAAAAATATGGAGGCGATCCTCACAGGATATATGCAATTGCCTGATACTTTGCCCAAAAGCGTTTATCGGACGGCTGAAGATATTACTATGAAATACAACTCTCCTTATGAAAAAGCTTTAGCAATCGAAAGCTGGCTGGCCGATAATTGTACTTATACGCTTTCACCGGGCATACCGTCGGAGAGTTCGGATTTTGTTGCGCAGTTTCTCCAGAGCCGTAAAGGATATTGCGTTTACTACGCGAGCGCCATGACTGTGCTTGCGCGTGCCTCCGGCCTGCCCGCGCGTTACGTAGTGGGATACGCCTTAAAAAGGAATCCGGGATCGACATCCAGCGACGCGTTTCTGGCAACCAATGCTACAGCGCACGCATGGACCGAAATCTACTTTAAGGGTATAGGCTGGATCCCTTTTGATCCGACCCGTTGGAATTTTTATGAGAATGCAGTTGTTGAACAAGTCATCGCTGAAGGATATTATCCTATTCCCAATGCAGATAACGGACCGAACGAAATAAAAATACCAAATAACGATACTACACACAACGGCATGCCCGTTGAAATCAGGATCATTCTTATCGTGCTAACGGGTCTGTTATTTGTCGCATTAATATTTGCCGTGATCCGTCTTATATCTTTTCAAAAAGGCGCCGATGGATATTATAAACGGCTCTGCCGTAAATATGACTCTATCAGCGAAAGGATAGGAGCCTGTTACGGCAAGATCATACGCCAGTCATCATTTTTAGGGGTGGTGCAGGAGCCCGGTGATACTATAACGAGCTTTGCTAAACGTGTCGATGAATATCTTGATTCTGTCGAAATGACTGCGTCGTGCGATAGCGTAATACGAATGCGGTTCAGGTTGGAAGAACCGGTCGATTACGACCTTATCAAGTTATGCGAATTCAGCGCCTCGTTGGAAAAACGTTTACGCGCCGACCTTGGGATATCGGGATATCTTTGGCATCGGATACTGCTTGGACGATAAAAAGCTGTTGATCCCTCTGATCTGATGCAATATATTCCGTTTGTAACGTAGACGTCTTAATATTTCTTGTTCATTTAATATTATTGATCAAACTTGCCGTTTCCTCGAGCCAGCCTCCTGCGAATCCTTCGATAGTTCCTTCGTCGCAGCGCGCGGACAGCCTCGGATCTATGGGCACAGATGCGAGTACTTTAAGCCCGTAATCCCCGGCCGTTTCTTCCGCATGGCTGTTCCCGAACAGCTTTGTTTTTTTCCCGCAATCCGGGCATTCGAACCAGCTCATGTTCTCTATTATCCCCAATATGGGTATTTTCATCAATTTTGCCATCTTTACTGCCTTGGAAACTATCACGGAGACCATCTCCTGAGGCGAAGTGACTACGATAAGCCCATCCACAGGCAGCGATTGAAAGACGGTAAGAACAACGTCTCCCGTTCCGGGCGGCATGTCTATGAACATATAATCCACATCACCCCAAACCACGTCCGTCCAAAACTGTTTAACTACTCCCGCTAGTATCGGCCCTCTCCAAATCACCGGTTCGGTCTCGTTTTCCAAAAGCAGATTTATCGATATTATTTTGATCCCCTTATCGCTTATTACAGGGTGTATGCCAAGGTCGCTGCTTTCGGCCTTCTCTTTTACGCCGAATATTTTAGGTATGGAAGGGCCGGTTATATCGGCATCAAGTATAGCAACTGAATATCCCTTCCTGCTCATCATTACCGCCAGAAGCGAAGTAACGAGCGATTTCCCTACCCCGCCTTTTCCGCTAACAATACCGATCACTTTTTTTATACTGCTCGATTCATTAAGTTTTGCGGAAAAGGCGACCTTCCTTTCGCCGCATTCTTTGGCGCACCGTTCACAATTATGGTCACAATTTTCGCTCATTTATTTTCTCCCGTAATCATTCTTACAACGAATAATTATATTCAATCAATTATATCCTGACAATGGACAAATAATTATTAGTAAGTATACGCATTATTGGTAGTGCGATAATTGCAGATAAAAAACAACAGCCTGTATGATGTTTTTCATAAAAGGCTGTTGATTGTATGGGCTGCTATTTATTATAAATCTATTTGGATATAATTATCTCCCCCATATTATATCGCCTATGGCGAGCTTATCCCTAAGTTCCCCGATCCTCGTTTCCTTGCCTATATGTATGAACTCAATGCCCATTATCTCCGCGAAGTCTCTCATGTGCTCTGCCGTGAGGTCGTATGATATTACGCTGTGGTGCGTACCTCCGCATAATATCCATGCCTCGTTGCCCGTTATCATATCCGGTTCCGGCCGCCACATCACGCTCGCTACAGGCAGGTTCGGCATCTCTTTCATCGGTTTTATAGCGTGTATATCATGCGCTATCATCCTGAACCGCCCGCCCATATCGACTATAGTAACAAGTATGGCGTCACCCTCTTTACCTTCAAATACAAGGCGCGCCGGGTCATCCTTGCCCCCTATGCCCAGGGGATGCACCTCCATTTTTGGTTTGCCCTTGGATATAGCGGGCGAAACCTCGAGCATATGCGCGCCAAGTACGGCCTCGTTTCCTTCTTCGAGATGATACGTATAATCTTCGATGAACGAATAGCCTTTACTAAGACCCTGCGACATAGCTGCGATAACGGCCTGCAGCGCCGCCTGCTTCCAGTCGCCCTCCGCGCCGAACCCGTAACCTTTGCCCATAAGATCCTGAGAAGCTAGACCCGGGAGCTGCTCTAATCCGAAGAGGTCTTCGAACGAATCCGTATACGCGTTGAAACTGCCTTCCTCCAACATCCCTTCAAGCGCGATCTCAAGTTTTGCCTGATACCTTACCGATTTTATATTATCTGTATTGAATGTATACTTACTTTTATACTCTTCAACTTTCTGATCGACCTGTTCCTGTGAAACCGCATTTACCTTTTCAACAAACCCGCCTACGCCGTACGTGTTGACGCTCCACCCTAAGTCCTTCTCAGCCTGCACCTTGTCGCCTTCTGTAACGGCGACATATCTCATATTGTCGCCCAGCCTCATTACCTTAAGGCTCCTGCTTGCTATAGCGCCGGCGGCGCTCCTCATCCAGCCGCCTACACGTTCTCTGAACGTTGTGTCTTCCCAGTACCCGCAGACGACCTTTCGTTTCATCCTGAGCCTCGCGGTTATGAACCCGTGCTCCCTGTCGCCGTGAGCCGACTGGTTAGTGTTCATAAAGTTCATATCGATAGTATCGAAAGGCAGATCCCTGTTGAATTGCGTATTGAGATGCAGGTACGGTTTGTTAAGCAGCGTCAACCCCCCTATCCACATCTTGCTCGGCGAAAATGTGTGCATCCACGTAATGACGCCGGCGCATTTCGCGTCGCCGTTTGCCTCGACACAAACTTTCTTTATCTCGTCGGGCGTCGTTACAACGCCCTTACATATTACTTCAAAAGATATGCTTCTATCCGCATTGAATCCGTCCGTTATTGTCTTCGCGTGCGCGGCCACCTCTTTTAACACTTCGGGGCCGTAAAGATGCTGGCTGCCTACTACAAACCAAAACTTATAAGACATATTTATCTCCTCATTTCTTTTAAGCATTTAAACGGCTGCCGCCGCCCGTTCAACGCTAAAGCCTGCTTTATACCGCTCAATGAACTTTTCAAACCCTGCCATATCCGCAGGGTCAGGCTCTGCCGTTGAGCGTTCTGCATTGTTAAACACGCGTTCCGAAAGATAATCGGCGAGTCCTTCTCCCCGATTATTTTTCATATACGACGCCAATATCGCCATGCCCCACGGCCCGCCCTCGCCGGCTGTTGCCATAACGGATATCGGTACGCCTAATGCTGCGGCCATTATCTTCTGGCCTACTATCGGTACTTTAAAAAAACCTCCGTGTCCCGTCATAGAATCGAGTTTTACTTTTTCCATGAATAATATATCCATGCCTATCTTCAGCGTGGCGCATGCGGAGTAAAGATGTACCCTCATAAAATCGGGCAAACTCAGCTTAGCATCGGGCAGACGCATAAAAAGCGGGCGTCCTTCGGTAAAGCCTGTTATGTGCTCACCCGAAATGTAATTAAAATTGAGCAGGCTTCCGCAGTCAGCGCTGCCTTCAAGCGCTTTTCTGAAAAGCGTTCCGTAAAGCTTATCATTATCGAATTCGGCTCCCAGCTCTTTCGCTGCTTCGCCAAGCAGCATTGTCCAAGCATCTATGTCGCCTAAAAAGTTGTTGCAGTGTATCATCGCGACGGGATCTCCTGATGGCGTAGTCACCATATCCGCCTCAGGGTATACTTTTGAAAGGGGTTTTTCAAGCACGGCCATAGCGAACACGCTCGTACCCGCGCTTACGTTGCCCGTACGTTTCCGTACGCTGTTTGTGGCGACCATCCCGGTGCCTGCGTCGCCCTCGGGCGGACACATTAGTGTGCCCGCCTCGAGCGTGCCGGAAGGATCGAGCAGTTTTGCCCCTTCCTCGGTCAATGTTCCCGCACCCGTTCCTGCGGGCAGCACAGCGGGCAATATATTTTCAAGTTTCCATGCGAATCCTTTATCGGCTATCAGCCCGTCAAACACCTTGAGCATACGGCTGTCGTATTGCCTTGTATTATCGTCTATCGGGAACATTCCCGACGCATCTCCTATGCCAAGCGCCTTTTTACCGGTCAGCTGCCAGTGTATATAACCCGCAAGCGTTGTAATAAAGCGAATTTGCGTAACGTGTTCTTCACCGCTTAATATGGCCTGATACAAATGCGCTATGCTCCAGCGCTGCGGAATATTGAAACCAAAGAGTTCCGTAAGTTTTGCGGACGCTTCTCCCGTACAAGTATTGCGCCACGTCCTGAAGGGCGCAAGCAGTTTCCCGTCACTGTCAAACGCCATATAACCGTGCATCATTGCCGATATTCCAATCGCGCCGACCGATTTTAGCATTATGCCGTATCTTTCATATACATCCACTACCAGCCGTGTATAACAATTACGGATACCTTTCCAGATATCATCCAAAGAATATGTCCATACGCCGTTCTCAAACTTGTTTTCCCAAGTATGGCTGCCGGACGCTATGGCCTCATGTTCCTTGTCTATAAGCACAGCCTTTATACGCGTCGAGCCGAGTTCTATGCCGAGGTATGTCTCTCCGGCGCTTATAGAATTTTTGCTTTTCTGTATATCCATAGTTCGCTGAAACCTCCAAGTTTCCTTTATGCCTTAACTTAATAATTATCTATTAAGCAGCAGTAAGATGTAAAGAGAAATATCGTCTGATTTTATAGCTCTTTCATGAAATACCGGAGCAAATACGAAATACGCGTTAAAGGCTGCTTCGGGCTATGTTGTTAATCCTTTACCCGGTATTATGTCTTTTCCGGGTTCTATATCTTTTCCATTTCTCTTTTTCTTCAGCGTCATCCTTTTCCCGAAGCCGCGCTTTTCACGAAACCTAAGGACCAGGCTCTGTAGCAATATAAAGCATGTTAGCATAAGTCCGGTGGTAATGCTTTGCCACCATGCCTGATTAAGCCCCGAATCAACCACAATACTGGTTATCGTCAATAGTGAAAGCACCCCGAAAAGCGTTCCGATCACGTTGCCGATACCGCCGGTCAACAGTGTACCGCCTATAATAGCAGCTGCGATCGCTTTCATTTCTGCTTGGCCTGCATTGGAAGCATTACCTGCCCCTGTATGCATCAAATAGACATAACCGCCTATTCCGGATAATAGTCCGCAAAGCAAGTAAGCAAAGAATTTTGTGCGTTTTACATTTATGCCGAGCATTAAAGCGCTCTGGCTGTTGCCGCCCACCGCATAGAGGTTTCGCCCGAAACGCGTCCATTTTAAAATAACAAACACAGCTAATACCACAACTATGGCTGCTATTACACCTGGTTCAATAGTGGCGGGAATGTAGTTGCCATTTTTCGCATAATACCCTATGCCCGGAATTTCGATGCGAAAATTTTTAAGTGCCAGGAAAGCTTCGTTCGCCGCTGTGCTCGGCTCCTTACTGACTACTGTTATCATGCCTATTGCAAACTGCATGCCCGCTAACGTAATAATAAAGGGCTGTATCTCCAAGTATGATATCAAAAATCCCTGAATCAATCCGAATGCCAACCCGATACCTAAAGCCAGACCCAGTGAACCGATCACATTGCCTTGATTGGCCAGCGCAAGATCGGCTTCGGTGACCGGTTTGCCGGCATAGCCGTTCAGATAAACAACGCAGACCATTGTCACCAGCGCGGTTATGCCGCCCACCGAAATATCAATGCCGCCTGCAATCATAACCATAGTCAGCCCGCAGGAGATCACGATCAAAAACGAATTATTATTGAAAAGATTAAGGAACTGCTGAGGTTTCAGCCAACCTTCACCCCAGACAAACATGGCAAATAAGTACATGCCAACGAACGTGCAGATCGTTATGGTCAGCAGCAAATTTGTGTTTGAAATGCGTTCCCTGCGTTTTTTACCCTGTATACCGGCTAATAAACTTTTATTATTTGTCATAATATTATTTCTCCGTTATTTTTGTCGGTTTTTTAAACAGCTTATTGCGCAGCTTAAACACAGATGTTTTTGTAATATCGCGCAGCTTAAACACAGATGTTTTTGTAACTGGCGAACTTATTACAACGATGGCTATAACAACAAGTGCCTTACAGGCTCTTATCGCCTCAGAAGGTACTTCTATTGTAAGAAGCGTGCTCGTCAACGTCTGAATCGCGTAGGCCCCTATCACTGAGCTGGCTAAGCTGAATTTTCCGCCGCCCAGTGCATTACTCCCGATAGCGACTGCCAGAATTGCGTCCATTTCGATACCCAGAAGAATGGATTCATGTTGAATAATTTGCATTCTGCTGACTGAGATCGTGGCTGCAACGGCAACACAAACGCCCAGTATCATAAAAGATAATAGTTTTATCCAGACAGCGCTTATCCCATTCAATCGCGCCGACCTTTCGTTGATCCCGACCGCTTGTGTATATAATCTAAGATTCGTGAACCTGAAGACAAGCCCAACCAGCAACACGAATATTACTACGATGATAATGGGTGTGGGTATTGTAGGTATGGTGGTGCCCGAAATAGAAATTCCAATAGAATTTCCAATATACTTTACCAGCGGGCTTTCAACAACAATGCTTGCTCCTCCGTTTATCCAATACGCTATAGAGCGTCCGGCAGAGAACAGAATCAATGTTGCAACCATCGGCTGGATCCTGAACACGGCAACCAAGGTGCCGTTGAATGCGCCGCAAATGATTGCAACAACACAGCATGCAAAAAAGGCGGCAAGAACGACCGGTATCGTTATTTGATCGCTGCTTTTTAAGACGCTTACAAAAACGCTTCCCGCTATTGCCGCAACCGCACCGACACTGATATCCTGTCCTTTCGATGCCGCTGTTACCAGCGTCATGCCGATCGCAATGATAGCAAGCTCAGATGCGTTATTTAAAATATCGATTATATTCCCCTGAAGAACGGTGATCCCATCATTGTTAATTACAGGGTCTATTCCGAAAAATGAGAAATCGTTTATTATAATGCACCTGATCAAATTAAAAACAAGCAGCACAGCAAGCGCAGACACCGGGATTACCAGTTGAGACTTCGCAAATCTTTTTAAACCTTTTGCAATTAGAACAGCAAACTTAACGATTATATTGCCAGTCGAGTTGATCAGCCTTACAATAAACGGCTTATCTGTATTACGCATCGTTCCCCTCACCTCCCGCTATTGTACGCATTATAGTACTATGATTAAGCTGGTCCTGTGTCAGTTCTCCTACTTTGCAGCGGTCGCGCATGACCACCATTCTCGAACATGTTCTAAGCATTTCATCCATCTCTGAAGAAATGAACGCCACGCTCCTGCCTTCACCTGCAAGCTTCAGTATCAGTTTTTGGATTTCTGTCTTTGTACCGACATCTATTCCGCGGGTAGGTTCATCCAATATCATAAATTCGGGATTCGTAAGAAGCCAGCGCGCCAGTATGGCCTTTTGCTGATTGCCGCCAGAAAGGCTCCCCATCGGCGTTTCGCTGCTTGCGGTTTTGATATCTAGCAATTTGATGTACTCGTCGGCATATCTCTCCATTTCCTTTCGCGCCATACGTTTGAACATTCCGCGTTTTGCCTGAAGTGCGAAAATTATATTTTCCCTCACTGAAAGGTCCGGGAATATGCCATCGACTTTTCTGTCTTCCGGCAGATATGCCATGCCATGTTTCATGGCGTCTTTTGGCTTCTTTATCCGTACATTTTTGCCTTTTATAAATAATTGCCCTTTTGTAGCCTTGTCGGCGCCGAATATAGTTCTTACGAGCTCGCTTCGGCCGGAACCTAAAAGGCCGCTGAAGCCGACAACTTCACCCTTGTACATTTTCAGGTCAAAGGGCGCAACGTTAGAAGCACCGCTTGACAGGTTCCGGGCTTCTATTATCGGTATTTCACCTTTATACTTTGATTCGTCTTTGTCGATATTAAGGTTCGATAGATTTTCAATCTCTTTGCCCATCATCTTTGTTACAAGCGCTATCCGCGGAAGATTCTCCACCTCAAATTCTCCAACCAGTTCGCCGTTTCTGAGCACAGTTATGCGGTCGCATATCTCATATGCCTGTTCCAGAAAATGAGTTATAAAAATGATGCCGACGCCGTGGGACTTAAGTTCGCGCATAAGGGAGAATAGCTTTGCAACCTCGTGTTCGTCCAGCGATGAGGTCGGCTCATCAAGTATAAGTACTTTGCAGTCCATATCAACTGCGCGGGCAATGGCGACCATTTGCTGTACAGCCAGCGAACAATCGGCAAGCTGCTGAGTTGCTCTTGCCGGTATATTGAGTTTATCAAGTATCTTTGTCGTCTTCTTTTCTATAGAACGCCAGTTAACGAGACGATATTTGCCCCGCCCGATAAACATGTTTTCGGCAACCGTAAGGTTAGGGCAAAGTGTTATCTCCTGATAGACCGTGCTGATGCCTAAATTCTGAGCTTCCTGAGGCGATTTAACATTAATTTCTCTGTTAATTCCCGCAATGTTGATCTGCCCTGAATCTTTCGGGTAAACGCCTGTTAAAACTTTGACAAGCGTTGACTTGCCGGCTCCATTCTCGCCCATCAAAGCATGAATCTCGCCTTTACGCAGAGTGAAATCCACGTTTTGCAGGGCTCGTACTCCCGGGAATGTTTTGTATATGTTCCGCATGGATAAAACGACGTCGTTTTGCATAGATAACCATCCTTTAAAAGCTCTAAGTATCGTAAAAGTGGCGGTGCGTGTATGCGGAACATATCCGCATACTCCGCACCGCACTACTTTGACCGAACTCCCAGTTATTAAATGAAGGAAGTTAGTTTGTTATTCGCCGAGACCGTATGTATCGATGTCCGCCTGTGTAATGGTCGTTGCATCGAAACCTTTCTCTTCAGAAATAACCTTCTTTTCTACCGTCTTGCCGGCTTCAAGATCCTTTATCATCCCGTCGATAACAGCGGCCTGGAAGGGGCTGCACTGTCCGTCATAGTTCCAGTTGCCTGCAAGCAGTTCCCTGAGCGCCCACTTGTTGCAGTCGAAGCCCATTACAACTACATCCTTGCCAACGCCGTGGGTTATGCCGGCTGCATCAAGCGCTGCAACGGCTCCCTTGGCCATTCCGTCATTTTCAGCATAGATAACGTTGAATTTCTTTTTTGCATTTATCGCTGCTTCCACAATTTCCTTTGCAGTCTTTTCATCCCAACTAGCGGTCTGCTGTACAACCATATTCATGGTTCCGGCTGCAAACTCCTTATCCAACGCGCCAGTACGGCCAAGCTGAGCATCGCTGCCCATTACGCCCTGAATGTGGATGACATTATACTCAGCAAGATTCTGAGCCTTAAGCCACGCCACAGCTGTTTCGCCTTCTTTTGCCATGTCGGAAACAACAGCGGATTCATAATTGCTTACGTCGGTGTTGATCATGCGGTCGAAGAGGAATACCTTTACTCCGGCGTTTTTAGCATCGGCAAGAACAGAATCCCAACCGTCTGTAGCAGCTGCCGAAATGAGAAGATAGTCAACTCCGTCAGTAATAAACTGTGAAGCCGCATTCAACTGCTCATCGTTTTTAATGCTGTAGAAGGTCGAAGCCTTGTATCCGTTCGCTTCCGTGAAGACTTTTTCCATGTCTGCCACATTCGCCGCGCGATATCCGGATTCGGCCGGCGGGTTGTTGATGATACCTACCTTAATCAGCTCGGGAGCTGCAGCCGACGGTGCCTCAGCCGACGGTGCCTCGGCGGATGGCGCTTCAGCCGATGGCGCCGAAGTTACCGGCGGCGTCGCTGCGGTACATGCTACCAACCCAAAAGCTAATACGACAGCCAACACAACAAAAATGAGTTTTTTCATACTTGGTTTTCCTTTCAATTTAATTTATTTGAGATACACATTGTGTGATTTTCTTATATCATAATTAAAATGTAAAAAACAATATTAATGGAAGAATCGCGTAAGAGTTCCAACAAACCTGATTAGATAGCGAACAAACGTAAATTTTTAACCTTAAAGAATTCTTTACTGTCCATAATTATTTAGCCTGCCTCAGTAAAAAAACGACTGCCGCCATAATGCGGGTTTTCGTGATAATTAGATTCTTTTAACGTAATAATTAGATTCTGTTATATGAAAGGCCCTGTAAATCAGGGCCTTTGGTATGAATTAAAATTATTCAGCGAGACGAAAACGGTTGCCCTTAGTATCCTCTGTGGTCAATCATTTCCTGTGTGATGGTACGGTAGTCGAACACCGCCTCATCGATATATTTTTCATGCTCGACCGTCTCCTTGTTTTTCAACTTTTTTATTATCTCATCAACATAAGGTCCCTGCAAAGGGTTGCATTCCACATTCAACGCAATTTTACCCGACAAGCAATATTGGAGCCCAAGCCTCGACGCGTCGAAGGAAATAACGATAACGCCGTCATCGGCGCTGCAGTTCAATCCTGCAGCTTCCATTGCCTCGATTGCTCCAAACGCCTCGCCGTCATTCTCGCAGTAAACTACGTCAATATCTTTTGTCTGCTTTAAAATATCGGTCATTACTTCTTTGGCCTTTGCTTTTGTGAAATCTCCGTCTACCTGGTCAACCAGCTTCCAGTTTAAATGCCGTCCAATAGCCTGCATAAGCGAATCAGTGCGGCCGATCTGCGCGGAAGAACCTATAGTGCCCTGTATATGGACTATATTAATGGTGTCACCCTTTCTCCCCTGTTCCTCCAACAAATCTTCCAGCCATCCTACAGCCTTTTCGCCTTCTTTGAAGAAATCGGAGCCTACAAAAGCCGTATAAAGGCCATCGTCCTCCGTTTTTATGTAGCGGTCTATAACGATCACCGGTATACCGGCTTCTTTAGCTTCCAGTAAAACAGTATCCCAGCCGGTTTCGACTCGTGGCGAGAAAACGATGTATTTGACCTCCTGCTGTATAAAGGTGCGGATCGCCTTTATCTGGTTTTCCTGCTCGTTTCTGCCGTCGTCAAATAAAAGCTCATATCCGTTTTCTTCGCTCAGCGCTTCTTTCATGCTCTTGGTGTTGGCTACGCGCCACTCCGATTCCGCGCCGACCTGCGAAAACCCGACCAATATCAGGTCGTTTTCGGAAACATACGGCTCAGGCAGTGTTTCATTTACACAACCGCATAGCAGTAGCGCAAAGCACACCGCAAGCATTGTCATTCTTCTTTTCATGTCCCCATCTCCTTGTCTATTGTCTTCATAGGTATCGTTACGGTGATTTTTGTGCCGGCATCCGGTTTGCTTTCCACAGCCATATTCCCCCCCGAACAGTATCTGGATCCTCTGGTTCACCGTCCTGAGCCCGAAACCTTCGCGCCCGCCTTCCTTCAGCGACGCACGCACTTCCTCAAGACGTACCTTCGTCATGCCCGATCCATCGTCCGATAACTCCAAAGTAAGACTCTTTCCTTCCGCCTTGCCGGTAACCCGGATCAAACCTTTGCGGCGGCTTATCTTTATGCCGTGATACAGGGCGTTTTCCACCAGCGGCTGCAATGTGAGCTTCGGCAATATAAAACTTTTAAGTTCATCCGGAATATCGATCTCGTATTCCATAAGATCCCGGTAGCGCATCTGTTGTATCTCAAGATAGCTGCGGATGTGCTGCTCCTCCTCCGCAAGCGTTATCACGTTCTGCCCGCGGCTTAATGAAAAGCGGAAATAATTCGACAGGCTGCCGACCATCGTGACCGCCGCGTTTATTTCCCCCGACTCGATAAGCCAGATTATAGTATCCAGAGTATTGTATAGAAAATGCGGATTTATCTGCGCCTGCAGCAGCGCCAATTCGGTGCGCCTGCGCTGTTTTTCCTGCTCTGCGTTCTTGTCTATCTGCTGTTTTAACCGCCCTACCATATTCTCAATGCCGTCCGAAAGTATCTGCACTTCTTCAACGTCGGCCTGAATAGGCTCACAAACAAGCAGGCTGCCTTTGCCTATAGCCTCAAGACGTTCGCATATCTCGTCGATAGGATTGACTATCTTCCGGCTCAGCTTTCTCGAATTTGATAATAGCAAGTATAACAGAGCCAGCGACAGAGCTACTACTACCGCCATAAAAACTATCATGCTTGTGATCATGCCCGATTGCAGAGCGTTCAGGTGCGCCGCCTCGTAATAAAGGTAGTTGAACATGTACACCTGAATCATTTCCGTCGTGCCATAGATATTTTTAGTCAGCTGGTCCATTCGGGAATCGTATTCCGTCGTTTCCGCGATCTGCTGCATATAATCCTTTAGTTTCTTGCACAGGTTCAGTACGCTGTTGACGGAGCTGAGGCTATCCTTTTGCGTCGTCGTATCCTTGAGTTTTCGTGCGATAGCCTCTGCGGATTCCACCTCCTTTAAAGGCAGATGACCTTCCGAAGACTGGCTTTCTATTACAAAATAGTACATTTTGTTATCAACATTATCTTTGAAATTTTGATCGAGATTCGAAGAATACGTCTTAAAGTTGAAATTCGAAGCTATCGTGACGTTGTTCAGTATCGCGCGATACTGCAGCGCATAACCTATCCCGATTGACGCGATCACAACGATTACGATCATCAGCGGGAGTGCGACTATCAGTATCATCTTCCAGAGGCTGCTCTGCATGGCCTTTTTTGTTTTCTCTTTGCGCATGAAAATATAGCTCACTGTTTGTTACCTTTGCGATAATCACTGGGCGTGCAGCCCGCAACTTTTCTGAATACGAAACTGAAATAATGCGGGTCTTTATACCCGACGGTAAACGCGATCTCGCTGGAACGCTTGTCCGAACTGCGAAGAATGCGTTTAGCCTCGTTTATACGTTTATTGGTGAGATATTCAACGAAAGTCTGCCCGACTTCCTGGCTGAACATGGCCGAAAAGTAGTTCGGGCTGATGTTGACTTCTCTTGCCACCTTGTCGAGGGAAATAGTCTCGTCAGGATAATGTTCGTCTATGAACCCTATCGCCTGTATTAGCAGATCGCGTTGCTGCTTTTTACTCTCGCTGTCGCGAAGTTCGATAGCCTGCCCTAATACTCGGTGAGCGTACTGTCGGGCTTCCTCCGGAGTCGATACATTGTCGTTCGGCCTGAGCTCCTGCGGCCAAAAAGTCTCCGCGCGGCAGCCTATAGATTCCAGATACTCTACTGCCGCAAAATAGACCGTCATAGTCAGATACCTGCAAAACAAAGGTTCTGAAATTGATTCCTCAGCTGCGCTTTGAAACAGTTGATCTAAAAAGCTGCCGATCTCTTCCACCGCTCCGCTGTTTAGAAAACTGCGGATGCGTTCCTGGCAGATATCCTTATTATCCGCACCGTATTTTGAAAAGTTTTTTTTCCGGAAATCGCTGATACTCGCTTCGGAAAGGACATGCTCTTCCGGGCAAAGATAACGATACGACAAAACGCGGCTCGCTTCCGCGAAGCAAGCCGGAATTGCGCCCAGGCGCGTTACCGGCGTGCCGCCGGCGATATACCAGTCGATATCGCGCCCGGCCATTACGCAGCGGCTCCTTATGTTTTCAACGCAATTGCCGGTCCGCTCCTCTATGTCGTCCTGTACACCCTTTATCAAAACAGCGTAAGTAGTGACATTCCACCGGAATAAGATCAGCTCCGGGTGGTTGACAATAAACTGCGTGACATTGTCCTGCACCGTTGCGAGCGCGTCCGTATAACTTTCCGGCGCGCTTCCGTCGTATCCGGCGCTGTTCAGTGAAAAAAGCACAATATTGTATGAAGGTGCGTTTAAATCGATGCCCATAGTATTCGCAGTTTCGGATATTTCCAATACGCTCAAACCGCCGGTAACTATTTTTTCAAAAAATCTTCTGCGTGAAAATGTCTCGTATTCCTGGGCTTCCTGCTGGAATCTTGCGAGGTATTCGTGCTGCTGCTTTTCGGCTTCCATTTTCTTTTGCAGTTCTATCAGTATCTCCACCATTTTTTCTTTTGCGATCGGTTTTAAAAGATACTGTTCTACTCCCATACTAATAGCCTGCTGCGCATAGGAAAAATCGTCGTACCCGCTGATGATCACTATTTTTGTCTTTGGTATTTCCTTGCGTATGAGTTCTATCAGCGCAAGTCCGTCCATAAACGGCATTTTAATATCGGTAATAAGAAGGTCGGGTTGTATCTGGCGGATCAGCGGCAGTGCAAGTTCACCGTCTGAAGCGTCGCCGGCAAAATGGAAGCCATACTGCTCCCAATTGATATTATTACGTATACCTTCGCGTACCACGATCTCATCTTCGACGAGAAAGACCTTAAACATGTTGATCTTTCCTTTCAATAGACGTGCATGATTTTCTGCCTGATATGCATAATGCCCCATATATTATGTATCATATTGATGTATTCAACAATAGAATTTTTTTTGATATCGGTTTGTTTTTCTATGTAAAATAATATCTTTATAAGAAAAAACCCGGACGAATTATAATAGTTATCCGGTAAATGGGCATCTGTATGCGGTTCAATAGCTTTTGAACGTGTATTATCTTTTTTTATTGTGTTTTAATCAGAATTTCAGCGCCTGTTCAATGTCACTAATGATATCGTCTATATGCTCCGTGCCTATCGAAAGACGTATCGTGTTCGGTTTTATGCCTGATTCGCGAAGCTCCGTTTCATTCATCTGCGAATGAGTCGTGCTCGCCGGATGGATCACAAGCGATTTTACGTCGGCTACATTGGCAAGCAGCGAGAATATTTTAAGTCTTTCGGCGAATGCACTCGCTTTTTCCGCCCCACCTTTTATCTCAAACGTGAATATCGAACCTGCGCCCTTTGGAAAGTACTTTTTATACAACGTGTTGTAAGGGCTGCCGGACAGCGAAGGATGGTTTACCCGCTCCACTTCTGGTTGGCTGTTTAAAAACTCCACTACCTTAAGAGCATTATATACATGGCGCTCTACGCGCAGCGAAAGCGTCTCGAGGCCCTGCAGGAACAGGAACGAATTGAACGGGCTGAGCGAGGCACCCATGTCGCGCAGAAGTGTTACGCGCGCCTTTGTGATGTAAGCCGCGCTGCCCGCGGCATCAGTAAACTTTATTCCGTGGTAGCCCGGGTCCGGGTGTGTCAGGCACGGGAATTTTCCTGATCCGGCCCAATCGAACCTTCCGCCGTCCATAATAACCCCGCCTATCGACGTGCCATGGCCGCCTATAAACTTTGTAGCCGAATGTACTATTATATCCGCGCCGTGTTCAATAGGCCGCAGCAGATAAGGCGTAGCGAAAGTATTGTCGACGATCAGAGGAATGCTATTCCTGTGAGCCGCATTTGCAGTCTCCTCGATATCGATAACGCTTGAATTTGGATTCCCGAGGCTTTCGATAAACAACGCTTTGGTATTTGGCCGCAGCGCTTCCTCAAAACTGCCCTTTATGTCGGGATCGACGAATGTAACATCGATACCAAAATCTTTGAAAGTGTGTGCGAAAAGATTATACGTTCCACCGTAAAGCGTCTTTGCTGAAACTATGTGGTCTCCCGCATGCGCTATATTCTGAACCGCATACGCGACCGCCGCCGAGCCGCTGGCAAGCGCAAGAGCCCCTATGCCGCCCTCGAGCGCGGCCATACGTTTTTCAAATACGTCGGTCGTCGGATTCATTATGCGCGTATATATATTTCCTGCCTCGGCCAGAGAGAAACGCGCCGCAGCCGAAGCGCAGTCCGGAAACACGTACGACGTGGTTTGATATATGGGCACAGCTCTCGAGCCGGTAGCCGGATCGGGCACCTCCTGCCCAGCGTGCAGCTGCAGCGTTTCGAATCTCAATCCTTTTTCGTTGTACATCTTATGCTCCTTTATTGTGAAATTTATATAGCATATATCTTCGTTAGTTACCGTCCTTTGTTTTTTGTTTAGCGGCGAGGTCCGCCAGCGTTATGTTGTCCACAACGCTGTTTACTGCGTCGTCTATCTTTTTCCACAGATCGAGAGTAACGCACTTTGAGCTTCGCGGGCACTGGTTAGGCTCGTCGTCCATGCATGCTACAGGCGTAAGGCTGCCTTCTATTAGCCGCAGTATTTGGCCTGCCGTATAATCCCGCGCAGGCCTTGCGAGCTTATATCCTCCCTGCATCCCCCGAGTGCTCTTTACTAAACCTGCTTTGCAGAGCACCGATATTATCTGCTCAAGGTATTTATCGGATATCCCCTGCCGCTCCGCGATGCTTTTAAGAGCGATATAATCGCCCGTTTCGTTGAGCGCCAGATCGATCATCAATCGCAGCGCGTACCTGCCTTTTGTCGATATCTTCATATCACACCGCCTAAGATTTTCTTTATTCTACTTTTTAATATAAATTTATTAACTACTTAAGTTCTTAATCATATAACGGAGTAGATAGATATCTTTCCCCCGTGTCCGGCAGGATAACGACTATCGTTTTCCCTGCGTTTTCCCTGCGTTTCGCTATTTGCGTTGCCGCCCATAAAGCCGCGCCCGACGAAATACCCACGAGCAGCCCTTGCGTCCTCGATATCTCCCTGCTAATGCTGAAAGCGTCTTCGTTCCTGACCTTTATGATCTCGTCGTAAATATCAGTGTTGAGTACTTTCGGTATGAATCCCGCGCCTATGCCCTGTATCTTGTGCGGGCCGGCTTTCCCTTCTGACAGCACCGGAGAGTCGGACGGCTCTACCGCAATCACTTTTATATCGGGGTTTTTTGACTTTAGATAACCACCCGCTCCCGTTATCGTTCCTCCGGTCCCTACGCCCGCTACCAGTATTTCGACTTTTCCATCGGTATCTTCCCATATCTCCGGCCCGGTCGTCGCTTTATGTGCTGCTGGATTAGCAGGATTCGTAAACTGGCCCGGGATAAATGAACCGGGCGTCTCCACCGCAAGTTCTTCCGCTTTTTCTATAGCTCCTCTCATGCCTTTTGCACCCTCGGTGAGCACGAGTTCAGCCCCGTACGCATTCATCAATTTACGGCGTTCAACGCTCATAGTATCGGGCATCGTAAGTATGATGCGGTACCCCTTCGCGGCAGCTACCGACGCAAGGCCTATCCCGGTGTTGCCGCTCGTAGGCTCTATTATCACCGATCCGGGTTTAAGCAGCCCACTCTTCTCCGCGTCCTCTATCATCGCCTTAGCTATCCTGTCCTTTACGCTGCCGGCCGGGTTGAAGTATTCCAGCTTTACTAAAACGCGCGCCTTGAGCTCGCGCCCCGCGGCGTAGCTTGTAAGCTCAAGAAGCGTCGTATTTCCTATAAGTTCAGTTAAACTTTTATATATGCGCATTTTTTCTCCTTATAATATCTGTTCAAGTTTGTACGGCGTTTCCTGATAAACGTAATAGTTGAGCCAGTTCGCGAACAGCAGATTAGCATGGCCTCTCCACTTTACTTCCGGATTAAGCCGCGTATCGCCGTTCGGGTAATAGTTGGCCGGCAGCGCTATCTTCATTCCTTTTTTGATATCGCGTTCGTGTTCCCTCTGCAGCGAATACTGGTCATACTCCGGATGACCCATCACGAATATCTGCCGCCCGTTCATCGCGGAAACTATGGATATTCCCGATTCCTCCGATTCGGACAATATCTCAAGACGCTTATCTTTCTCTATGTCTTCATGCCGAACTTCGGTGTGCCTCGAATGAGGCATATAATATATGTCGTCGAATCCGCGCAGCAGCTTTACGTTATCCCCATTTGACGTATGCGCGAATATCCCGAATTTCTTTTCAGTCAGCGGGTATTTCGGTACGCCGTAATGATAGTAAAGACCGGCCTGCGCACCCCAGCAGATATGCAATGTAGAAAATACGCTTCTTTTGCTCCATTCCATTATCTCCTTAAGTTCATCCCAGTATGAGACTTCCTCGAACCGCATCGTCTCCACGGGCGCGCCGGTAATGACGAGGCCGTCGAATTTGAGTCTCTTTACGTCCTCAAACGTTTTATAAAAAGCGTCGAGATGTTCAGCCGCGACGTTCGTCGGCGAATATGTAGCAGTTTTTAAAAACACTACGTTTACCTGCAGAGCGGTATTTCCAAGCAGGCGCAGAAGCTGCGTTTCTGCAGTAATCTTATCGGGCATTATGTTAAGTATCGCTATTTCCAGCGGGCGTATATCCTGGTGTATCGCGCGCTCTTCGGTCATAACGAATATGTTTTCTTTACTTAGCGTCCCGTAAGCCGGCAGCTCTTCGGGTATCCTTATCGGCATAATGTTACTCCTTATTGCTGCTTTTATAATTATCTATAGCTTTTCTTATAGCTTCTTCAGCAAGCACCGAGCAGTGCACCTTAACAGGAGGCAGCCCGTCGAGCTCCTTTATCACGTCTGAGTTCTTTATGCTGAGCGCTTCTTCTACACTCTTGCCCTTTACCATATCAGTCGCAACGCTGCTGGATGCTATGGCTGCGCAGCACCCGAATGTCTTGAATCTGGCATCCTTTATTGTACCGTCCTCTATTTTCAAATACATACGCATTATATCGCCGCATTTAGCGTTGCCAACCTCGCCTATTGCGTTTGCGTCTTTCAGCTCACCCATGTTATGCGGGCTTGAAAAATGCTCCATCACTTTTTCACTGTACATATTTTTCTCCTTTCATTACCCAAAATATCTTTTTGTTTTTCGAGACCTCTTATACCGTCTATGAAGCCGTTCGATCTTCCCACAGAGGCGAGATCTCTCTCAATTCTGCGACAACTTTCTTAAGAGCGTCTGCTGCGAAGTCTATATCTTCTTCTGTAGTTTCCCTTCCAAGCGTCATGCGGCACGAACCGTGCGCGATCTCATGCGGAAGCCCTAATGCCAGCAGTACATGCGACGGCTCGAGGGAAGCCGACGAGCATGCCGAGCCGGTAGACGCCGCTATCCCCATAGCTGAGAGGCGCATTATCAGAGATTCTCCTTCAATGCCTTCAAATATAAAACTCGCGTTATTAGGAAGCCTGTTTATCTTGTGGCCGTTGAGCCTCGCGTTCTCTATGTTTGATAACACATTCCTTATAAGCCTGTCCCGCAGCCCGGATTGCCTTAAGCCTTCACTCTTCATATCCGAAGCGGCCAGTTCCAGCGCCTTTGCCATACCGACAATGCCCGGAACGTTCTCGGTCCCCGCTCGTTTTCCGCTTTCCTGCTCTCCCCCGGAATGCAGCGAACGGACGCGCACTCCTTTTCGTATGAATAATGCGCCTGTACCTTTCGGGCCGTAGAACTTATGCGCTGATAATGACATCATGTCCGCGGGAAGCGTATCGAGCGATATCTCAACAGCGCCCGCGGCCTGTACGGCGTCAACATGGAATATTGCCTTTGAGGTCTCTTTAACTATCCGCCCTATCTCCTGTATGGGCTCGATGGTTCCAATCTCGTTGTTAGCTAACATAATGCTCACCAATATAGTGTCATCCCTCAGCGCTTTTTTAAGCTGCCTTATGTCAACTGTTCCGTATTCGTCGACTTTGAGGTATGTAACCTCAAATCCGTCCTTTTCAAGTTCCTTGCACGAATTCAGTACCGCGGGGTGTTCTATGGCTGACGTTACGATGTGTTTCCCTTTCGTTCTGTTTGCGTACGCCGCGCCTTTTATAGCCCAATTGTCCGACTCGGTGCCTCCGGATGTAAAATATATTTCCGCGGGTTGCGCGCGCAGTATGCCTGCTATCCTCTCCCTCGCGTCTTCTATTGCTTTCCTGGACCGCGTGCCGTACGAATGCAGGCTGGAAGGATTGCCGTACTGAGCGCCCATATAAGGTATCATTTCGTCTATTACTTCCTGCCGGACAAACGTTGTCGCGGCGTGATCGAGGTAGATGTCCTTTTTCATAATTTAAATTCTCGCTATCTCCCATATTTCCTATTGACATACTATGATTTAATGATATAATATTGCTGCGGTTAAGGTTTGTCAATACATAATATAAAAATTTTCAGGAGGAGCAATGAAACTTAACGAATGGCTGTCCGATTACTCTGAACAGACTGCCTTCATGCTGGCAGAAAAAAACGGCGGCATTAGAGATAAGAATATTTTAAACTATACAACGCGCGCGCTGGTCATAGGTGTTTTTAAGCAACTGCGCAGCCTTATACTTCCCGGAATATATGAGCGCAAGACTATAGACAACTTCAGCTTAAAAAGCGTGCTTCAAGGAAGAATAGAATCAGTTGCCGCCAGCCTTTACGGCGTTATAAACAGCGCCCTTATATACGTAACTCCGGATAACAGAACTATTGAGGAATGCAATGAGGCCGCTGAAGAAATAACCGTAAAAGTATTGCAGGAACTGCCCGGTATAAGAGCCGCGCTTGAAATGGATATACGCGCGGCTTATGAGGGCGACCCGGCGGCAAAGTCTTTAGACGAGGTAGTGCTGGCTTATCCTTCGATAGAAGCAATAAGCGTATATCGCGTTGCCCACCTTTTGGAAACGCTTAAGGTTCCAACTATACCGCGCGTTATGGCTGAATACGCACACAAAAATACAGGCATCGACATACACCCCGGAGCAACTATAGGCGCCAGCTTCTTCATCGATCACGGTACGGGCGTCGTCATAGGCGAAACGTGCACGATAGGCAAAAATGTTAAACTGTACCAGGGTGTAACGCTTGGCGCCAAAAGCTTCCCGCTCGACGAAAACGG
>CAZDZY010000023.1:0-851 GCA_964510055.1 uncultured Christensenellaceae bacterium | reverse complement strand
AACGGGAACCCGATAAAGGGTATTAAGCGGCACCCTGATATAGAGGATAACGTTATCATATACGCAGGCGCCACGATACTCGGCGGCGACATAAGGATAGGCCACGACTCGGTTATCGGCGGTAATGTTTGGCTCACGGAGTCCGTCCCCCCTTATTCTTCCGTATTCAACGCGCAGCCTTCTCCGGTCATTAAACAGATTTAGTAACTTTATCGATTATATACCGAATGTAAAACAGATAGATTGCACAATTATTTTTAACATAGCGGACGAAATAATAAATGGCGGATCCAACATGACCCGCCGATTTATAACGTGATCATTTTTTATAGCTGACCTTGCCCGCCTTGCAGCAGTCGAGTTTTTTATCCCCGAAAGACTCTTTATTCGCCTTTGCAAGCTTATCAAGATAATCATTGATCTTTCTTTTTATTCATGCAAACATATTCACACCTTCTTTAATCTTTATCTCTTCCAATCTGCAAACAACGCCTTATTGGCGGTCAAATACGTACCGGGTATCGTTATCGTGCTGTCATCCTCAGTTTTATCTGAGTTCAATATGGGAACGGGATTGCAGCCGTTCTTTTCCTTCTCGATCTGATTTATCTTGAACCTGTTGCCGCAGTTCTGGCAAACGATCGTGTCCCCTTCTTGTTCATAATACCCTCTGCCCGAATCATAGCAAGCCTGGCATGTGTTGAACGCCGTCCATCTCCTTTTACTTTTGTTTGTAATCTATAGCCTGCGTGTGAAGATTTTATAAAGTATAAATAAGATTTACGGCTTGAAAATCGAAATCAAAACCACCAGTTAAACTGGTGGTATGCACCAGCCCTAAAAGGGCATAT
>CAZDZY010000022.1:0-36435 GCA_964510055.1 uncultured Christensenellaceae bacterium | reverse complement strand
ACGTATATAAACGTTGTGTTGACTCTGTTGTGCAGCTTGATAAGCTCTGCTCTCATCTGGTTACGGAGCTTGGCGTCAAGGTTTGAGAGCGGCTCGTCCATAAGGAACACTTTAGGCTCGCGCACAATGGCGCGGCCGATGGCAACGCGCTGGCGCTGCCCGCCTGAGAGCGTTTTTGGTTTACGGTTCAAAAGCTCCATTATGCCCAGCATGTCGGCCACTTCGCTGACTCTTCTGTGGATCTCCGTCTTCGGCATTTTGCGGAGCCTTAAAGCGTAAGCCATGTTGTCGTAAACCGACTTATCCGGATAAAGCGCGTAGTTCTGGAAAACCATCGCGATATCCCTGTTCTTGGGCGGAATGGCGTTGACCAGACGGTCTTCGATGTAGAGATCGCCGTCCGTGATATCCTCAAGGCCCGCCACCATCCTCAAGGTGGTTGTCTTGCCGCAGCCCGAGGGGCCGACCAACACGACAAATTCCTTGTCTTCGACTTCGAGGTTGAAGTTTTCAACCGCTACCACGTTGTTGTCGAACACTTTCCTTAGGTTCTTGAATACTACCTTTGCCATACATCCCGGCTCTGCTGCGCACAGCCACAAAGCTAACTGCACAGCTCGCCACTGCCCGGCTATGTGGCAGTGGCTTTACAACAGGTCTCCACACTGCTGCACCGCAAGCCGATACGGAAAATACATGCCTCCTTTTATTTGCGTTGCCGGACATAGAAACGTGGAGTTGTCCGGAATCACATTGATTCGGGCAATGCCCAAATAACATTTCGTAAAAATCGGGCGGAACGAATCCGCCAGGACGTATACCCCCAAGATGCGGCACCCTATACTTAAACATGATTATACACTTATATTTCGTGTGGTGTCAACTTATATAAGCTTCTTTACGGTCTCTCCTTCCCAGATTGCACCGGGCACCACGACCCGGGTGGGAATATAAGTTTTAGGCGATTTTACCGCTTCGGCCAGAAGCCGCGCGGCCTGCTCGCCTATTTGTTTTGAATCCTGCTTTAAAGTCGTGAGTTTAGGCCGGAGCACCTGGCTTAGATAGATACCGTCGTAACCGGTAACGCTTATATCGCCGGGTATCGAAAGCCCGTGCCTCTCGATCTCGTTCATCCCCCCGATAAACGAAAAATCATCGGGGTACATAATACAGGTGGGCCTGCTGCGCAGCGCTAACAGCTCGCGGGTCGCGAGCCCGCTTGCCCGCGGGTCGTGATATATACCTTTTTGTATGTATTCGCCGGGAACCTGGATACCGAGCTCTTCGCAGGTCTTGTAAAAACTCGCCAGGCGGTAACGCGTTACCGCGGTATTTTCGCCGTGAATGAGCGCTATCTTCCGGTGCCCCTTATCATAAATGTGGCGGACAAGATCACGCATGCTCTGGACGTTGTCCGACAATACGGAGCTGCAGTTGTCGAATACGTAATCTATAGTCACGATAGGAATGCCGCTTTTCACCAGCTCGGCTATAGAGGGGTCCTGAAAATCGACGCTCGCTATAACGACTCCGTCGCAGTTTCTGTACCTGCAGTGCTCAAGATAGCTCATGCGGGTATCCCCTAAGTTCCGGCTGATGAACGTTACGTCGTAGCCGTTTTTTTCAGCTTCGTCTTTAAGGCTGTTGAGCACCTGGGAAAAATATTCGTGCGTCAGCCCGCTGCTCGTTTCATCCACAAACAAAACGCCTAAATTATATGAGTGATTGGTACGCAGAGCCCTTGCGGCTGCGTTTGGGAAATAACCCAGCGAACGCGCCGTTTCCCGTACGCGCTGCCCGGTCTCCGGCCCGATATCCGGGGCGTAATTCAGCGCTTTGCTGACCGTTGCAACGGAAACGTTGCATTTTTGCGCAATTTGTTTAATAGTAACCATCTGATCCGCTTCTTCTTTTTTATTGCCTTCTATCGCATTACATAAATGTATATTTATATAATATGATAACAGTTAATATAATAGCAGGAAAGCGATATGAAATCAAGATTCGGATAAAAATATCAGTGAAAACGGAAATTACCCGCCGAGCGCTCAACTTAATCGATTTCGAAAATACGACAAAACTTCTGTTATTTAGCTATTTTTCCACTCTCAAAGCATATTTTTTACCCCGTAAAGCACATTTTTTACCCGGTAAAGCACAATTTTTACTTGTTGAATAACAAATACGTAAATCGTTTAAGAATAACTCTTGACTAATCATATTGCCCGCCATATAATAAACTCAGTCACTTATTTAACTCATTATGCACATTGTGACAAAATCTTTTCAAGGAGGAAACCTGAATCAATGAAAAAGACAATTGCGTTACTCTTGGGTCTCGTGATGGTTATCGCGATGTTCGCTGCGTGCGACAGCGGAACCAAACCCGTGCAATCGCCGGATGAGTCCAAACCGGTAGAATCTGTGGTGGAACCGTCAGCACCAGCTGCGGGCGGAACACTCAACGTCTTCGCGTTCACCGACGAGGTTCCGAAGATGCTTGCTCAGTACAAAGTGCTTAACCCGGATTTCCCGTGGGAGTTCAACTGCACCATCATCGCAACGACAGACGGCCTCTATGAACCCGCTCTGGACGAAGCGCTGGCAGCAGGCGGCGGTGTTGATATTTACTGCGCCGAAGCCGCGTTCGTTAAGAAGTACACACAGGGCGACATGGCAGACTTCGCGATGCCTTATGAAGACCTGGGGATCGATGTAGCCGGCGGAATCGCTGCGGCTAAGATCGCTCAGTACTCGGTCGATATCGGAACGAATAAGGACGGCAAAGTCGTCGGCCTTGGTTATCAGGCTACAGGCGGAGCGATGATCTATCGTCGTTCTATCGCTAAAGAGCTATGGGGCACTGATGCACCGGCTGATGTCGCCGCTAAAGTCGGCCCCGGCTGGGATAAGTTCTTCGCAGCGGCTGGCGAACTGAAAGCTAAGGGCTATGCTATTGTTTCCGGCGACGGCGACATCTGGCACTCGATCGAGAACGGCTCCGACTACGGCTGGCTCAACGCTGACAATAAGCTCGTTATTGATCCTAAGCGCGAACAGTTCCTGGATTACTCCAAACAGCTCAAAGACAGCGGATATCACAATGACACTCAGGACTGGACCGAGCAGTGGTATGCCGACATGGGCGGCAAAGGTCCTAAGCAGGTCTTCTCATTCTTCGGACCCGCTTGGCTTATCAACTACGTTATGGCCGGAAACTCCGGCGGCAAGGCTATCGGCGAAGGAACCTATGGCGACTGGGCAATCTGCGCACCGCCGGTACCCTTCTTCTGGGGCGGCACCTGGTTACTCGCTGCCAACGATCTCGCTGCTGAGAAGAAAGATGCTGTCAAGACCCTTATCAACTGGATAACCCTCCAGTGCGACAAAGATGGTCTCCAGTACGCTTGGGCCAACGGCACGCTCTTTGGCGAAGGCGGAACGAAGGACTGCGTTGCTTCCGAAACGGTTATGGCTATGTCCAACGGCGAACTTCCTTTCCTCGGCGGACAGAATATGTTCGACGTATTCGTACCCGCTAATGCGGCCGCGTCTGCCAAGAACCTCACGCAGTATGACCAGTCAATCAACAACGAATGGCGTGACCAGGTCCGTCAGTACTCGGGCGCCAAAAAGGACAAAGCTACGGCTATTGCAGACTTCAAAGCGGCTGTTAAGAGCAAATACGGTATCGATGCTGCTTAATAAGTAACTGCAGAAAATCAGTTATCTGAAGGTATGGACGGACGGACTTGTTCCGTCCGTCCATAACCATTGTTTCCGGACAAAATCTAGCCTGTGGGGGATGAAATTATGCCTCAAAAAATCAAAAGATCCAGGAGTATCAGTTACTCCAAGTACGGTTACCTGTTCTGTTTACCGTTCTTCATCGCGTTTCTTATCTTTATAGTTTACCCGACGCTGTTTACGTTCACTATAGGTTTTACAGACTTAAAGGGCGTTGCAATGAAGACGTTCAATTTCTTACCTCAACCGTTTGACAACTTCATCAGCATAATCAATAACGAGTTGTTCTTAAGATCGCTGTTGAATACCTTTGTGATCTGGATAATGAATTTTATTCCGCAGATGGGCCTTGCGCTGCTGCTGACTGCGTGGTTCACAAGGCGTAAAAGCAAGATGCGCACGATACGCGGTCAGGGCGCTTTCAAAGTTATGTTTTACCTGCCGAATATAATCACAGCCGCGACGATAGCGATACTGTTCGCTTCGCTCACCGGCTACCCGTTTGGGCCGCTCAACGATTTCCTGGTCACTTTGGGTATTATTAAGGAAGGATTCTATTTCCAGAACGATGCGGTCGCCGGCAAACTCATAGTCGCGTTCATACAATTCTGGATATGGTACGGCTATACGACTATTATCCTGATCTCCGGGGTACTGGGTATCAATCCCGACCTGTTCGAAGCGGCGGAGATAGACGGCGCGAGCCCTGCGCAGACGTTCTTTAAAATAACGCTGCCGTGTATGCGCACCATACTGCTCTTCGTTTTTGTTACAAGCCTTATAGGCGGACTCAATATGTTCGATATTCCCAAGCTGTTCATCAGGGACGGCGGGCCCGATAACGCTACAATGACGGCAAGCGTGTTCATATACGTTAAAGCATTCACGGGCACCCGGCAGTACGGTGAAGCGGCTGCGGCCAGTATGATAGTATGGGTGATAATCGTGGTGTTCTCCGGACTTCTCTTCTACCTGATGCGCGATAAATACGAGTCGCGTGCTAAGAAAGAATTAAAGCGCAGGAACCGTGAAATGAGAAAAGCGGCGAAACGCGGCCTGAACGCGGGAAGGGAGGCTGTAGCATGAAGAAGAACGAGATCATGAAACAAGCCGACATCATAAAAAATAAAAAAGCTAAGAAATCAGCTTTTCTACTTGGGATAATCGGAGGGACGGTTTCCGCGGTATTCGGAGTCTTCTTCATAATCGCAGCTATATTAGGGCCGTCTCGACTGGACTTTAATGAAAACTTATTATATACGATATTTACACTTTCGTTCATAATCTTATGCGCAGCGAGCCTGGCCGGCGCTTTTATATGCCGGAACCGCCGGGTTCTCGGCGGATGGATCATGCTCGGGACGGCAGTGGCGCTGCTGGTTTTGATGATATGGGCCCTGATAAGAAGCGAAATGGCCATAACAGCATTATTCAGCGACACGACTGTAAGAACACTGTGTATAGTAGTATGGATAGCGGGCTTGTTCTTATCTATTGCCAGCGCTGTAATATGCTTAAAAGCGGACAAAGTAGTTATCTATATCGTCTGCATATTCCTGACTTTCTTAAGCATAATGCCGTTTTTCATAATGATAATCAACTCGACGCGCAGTACGGCCGAGATACAGCAGCACGCTATATCATTCCTCCCATCTGGCAACCTAATTAAAAACTATGAAGTGTTTGGGGACAAATCGTTCAATCCGTGGACCGGATTCTTTAACTCGTTTATTATTTCAACGAGCGCAACCATTCTGACGATTTACTTTTCAACGCTGACGGCGTACGGGCTGTTTGCCTACCGCTGGAAAATGAGGCAGCCGTTCTTTACTACGATAATGGCCGTAATGATGATACCCGCCCAGATAACCGGTATCGGGTTCTATCAGTTTATGTACCGGATCGGAATGAAGGACAATATGCTGGCGCTTATCTTGCCTGCTATTGCCGCCCCGATGGTCGTGTTCTTCATGAGGCAGTATATGATTTCGTCGCTGAACTTAGATATAATGGCGTCTGCGCGTATCGACGGCGCGGGCGAGTTCCGTATATTCAACGGTATCGTGCTGCCCATTATGAAGCCGGCTATGGCCACGCAGGCAATTTTTACCTTCGTGTTCAACTGGAACAACTTTTTCCTGCCGATCATCATCCTGACCAAGCAAGAACTCTATACGATGCCTATAATGGTCAGCCTTCTGAAAGGCGATATTTACAAAACCGAGTATGGCACAGTCTACCTGGCGCTGACTTTGTCGGTGCTGCCGCTGTTCATCATATATTTCGCTCTTTCGAGATATATAGTTGCGGGCGTAGCGCTTGGGTCGGTCAAAGAGTAGGCTTTATCGTCGATGCGTGAACAATTTGCAGCAATAGGTCATTGGTTTAAAGGCAACCTGTCGGCAGTAGCCGACCTGATCATACTGAATTTTCTTTTCATCCTCTGCTGCATCCCGGTAATTACCGTGGGTGCGGCAGAGGTTGCTTGTTATTCGGGCATTATCCGCATGCTTAGGGGAGAGAAGGTCGCCGTATCGCTCTCCGGGTTCTTCAGGGATTTTAAAGCTAATTTTAAAAAGGCGACGATCGGCTGGCTTTTAGAGCTGCTATGCCTTTTGATACTCGCGGGCGACGCTCATTTTGCCTTATATTATTCAAAGCCTGTAAACACGTTCTTCTTTATTTTTGCCATTGTAGGCGCGTCGGTGATTTTTCTGGCAAGCGTATGGTATTACCCGCTGGCCGCAAGATTTGAAAACAAGCCGGCGGTTCACATAAAAAATTCGTTTCTGATGGCGATGGCGCATTTTCCGAAGACATTGCTTGCGCTTATCATTCAGTCGGCTGTGCTTATTGTTCCGTTTGCCATGTTCATCGGTTGGTTCTGGCTGCTGTTCGGGTTTTCCCTGCCGATGTACCTTACAGCAAAGCTTTTCAGAAGCACGCTGAAATGCGAACCAAAAGAGGATACTGATAAGTAGAAAGATTTTGCCGTGAGCACATGGGCAATTTTACCCTGTGCTCTTTTTATTTGCGGCGGTTTTTTATCTATTAAAAATCAACAAATGAGCAATAGCAGTTTCCTTTAATTCTGTTATACAAAAATTAAAAAACAAAGGCGCTTATATAAAGGAAATACGTTTTTTTTGTCGAATGTTTTATGTGAACAATTTGCTTTGCAGCACGTTAATATGGAGAGAGTAATTATTAATGAAGTACCATTGATTAAATGTTTT
The DNA here is from genome assembly GCA_964510055.1 of uncultured Christensenellaceae bacterium. Taxonomy (GTDB): domain Bacteria; phylum Bacillota; class Clostridia; order Christensenellales; family SZUA-584; genus DTFZ01. The sequence goes on along the minus strand of CAZDZY010000022.1, from coordinate 29,452 downwards.
TAAATAAACCGGAAAGGAAGATTATCATGGGGAAATTTCAAGTAAGTAAGATAAAAACGGGGTATAAGTTCGTACTGAAAGCGTCAAACGGAGAAGTGATCGCGACTTCTGAGGTCTATTCGAGCGAGGAGACGTGCGCCAGCGGGATCGAAAGCGTAAGAAAGAACGCGCCGATAGCAAAGGTGGAAGACCAGACGGAAGAGGGCTTCAAAAGCGTGCCCAATCCTAAATTTGAAGTTTACCTCGACAAGGCTAAAGAATACCGCTTCCGCTTAAAGGCAAAGAACGGAGAAATAATAGCGGCGTCGGAAGGATATAAGGCAAAAAAGAGCTGCCTTGGCGGTATAGAGAGCGTGGTAAAAAACGCTCCGAAAGCTTCTGTTGAAAAAGCATAGTATACGATCAAAACGCATTAATATTTTTATGATCGCAGGCTTGATCAGTAATTGAATTTATTGATGCCCGGTTTTGTTTTTGTTCAAATAATATTGGTTATATATAATTAAGTGTTAATCTAATATGGGAGGTAACGGGTATGTCAGTAGTAAAGGTAATTGAGGTGTTGGCCGAATCTCCGCTCGGCTGGGAGGAAGCAACAAAAGAGGCGGTCAAAGAAGCGTCAAAAACAATTCACAATATCAAATCAGTATATGTAAACGATATGCAGGCAATTGTAGAAGACGGTAAGATAGTCAGATATCGTGTGGATGCCAAGATATCATTCGTTGTAGATTAAAAAGTAAGTTTTTATGGCGCCGCAGGATTATTCTTTTTATGGGGGCAAACCGGACGGTATTGCCGCTCCGGTAATTTTTGTTGTATAAAATGTATAAGAAAGTATGTTATCTGATCGTATCAATAATGTTATTTGCTCTGCTGAGCGGATGCGGGCAGTTTTATAGTTCTCTCGGTTTGGAAACGCCGGACGAGGTTACGCCGTCTTCGAGCCATTATATATCTGAAGACGGAGAATACACAGATCACGCCGACGTAGCGGAGTATCTACATACCTACGATCACTTGCCGGGCAACTATATAACAAAGGGCGAGGCGCTTGACGCCGGATGGGATAGCGACGAGGGAAACCTGTGGGACGTTACAGACCGCAAATGCATCGGAGGCGACCGGTTCGGCAACAGGGAGGGAAAGCTGCCCGACGAGGCGGGGCGCGTATGGTATGAGTGCGATGTAAACTACAACGGAGGTTTCAGGGGCGGCGAGAGGATAGTGTATTCCAACGACGGGCTGATCTATTATACCCCTGACCATTATAATACATTTATCCAGCTTTATTAAAAAGGATGGGATCTATGGAAAACCAGAATAACACCCGTATGACCGCGGAATACAGGGAGTTCATCTTCAAAAGGATGAACGGCGAGGTAAGAAGCAAAGCCGAGCCGCGGCGTGTAGTGCTCAACGGCGCGCGTATGAAGACCGTCGAAAAAGCGCACGCGCATATCTCGCGGAAAATGAGTTTTCCTTCTTACTACGGAAATAACCTTGACGCTTTATACGACACGCTCTGCGCTATAAGCGAGCCTGTGGAAATAACGATCAAAAACACAAGCAGGCTGCGCAAAAGGCTTGGAGACTATGCCGGAGCGCTCCTGAAGACCTTTGCGGACGCCGAATCGAAAAACAGTAATGTGGATTTTATAGAGATAGAATAACAAAGCAATTTTATTATAAGTCGGGGGGATAGATCATGGATAAAACCAACAGGCCAAGGGGAAGGGACAAGAAAGTTACATCTGGCACAGCCAATGTTTACAAACGGGGCGACGGGCTCGACTCGGCAAAGCCGGCAGGCAAGCAGGACGGTTATGCCGGCAGAAGGCCCTCGGGAGCTAAATCAAAAAGCGCTGCCGGTGGAGATAAATCACTGGGGTCCGATCTGCTGTCGGGGCTTGCGCCGGTGGTCGGCGAGCTCATAACAAACAGTCTCAGCGGTAAAAAATCAAAGAAAACCAACTGGAAGACTATAATTATAATCGCAGTCGTCTGTATAATAGGTTATTTTGTCATTAAGGCCATTATGCCGAAAGAAGAGGCCGTGCCGGTCATCGAGACGCAGAATGCAGTTGAAGAAGTATCCCCCGGCTACAGCTCTCCGGCAATCACCTACTCTTCAGGCAAACCTAATCCGAAAAGAACTATAATAAAAGGCAACGGCGAAGACGTTTACACTATAATGATATTCATGTGCGGCACCGACCTCGAGACCAACTACGGCATGGCCTCGGCCGACTTAAGAGAGATATTGAACGCGGATATAAGCGATAAAGTTAACATCATAGTGGAGACGGGCGGCACCGAGCGGTGGAAGACAGGCGGCATAAGCAGCTCGACCAACCAGAGGTATAAATGCGCAAACGGCAGGCTGGTATTGCTTGAGGGCGATCTCGGCGCAAAACCGATGACCGACCCCGCCACGCTGACAGACTTTATAAAATACTGTAAAGCCAATTACAAGGCGAACAGGTACGCCCTTATATTCTGGGACCACGGCGGCGGCTCGATAAACGGCTATGGATACGACCAGAAGTTTCCCAATACTTCTATGACTCTGGATAAGATAGACACCGCGCTGAAAAACGCGAAGTGCGAGTTTGATTTTATCGGCTTTGACGCGTGTTTGATGGCCACCATGGAAAACGCGCTCATGCTCAGCAGGTATTCGGATTATATGATAGCGTCGGAAGAGACCGAGCCGGGAATCGGATGGCATTACACGGATTGGATCTCGGACATATCCGAAAACACCTCGATAAGCACAGTAGATATCGGGAAGAAGATAATCGACGACTTTGTAGAGACATGCGGCAGCGAATGCCCGCGGGATATGACGACGCTCTCTATAGTAGATCTGGCCGAGCTCAGCGGCACTGCCCCCGGGGTATTCAATGCGTTTGCGAATTCGACTAAAGAGCTTATAGACAGCAAAAGCTATGAGATTGTTTCGGAAGCGCGCGGGGCGGCAAGGGAGTTTGGGCAGACAGTGAAAATTGACCAGATAGACCTCGTTCATTTCGCGCAAGGCATCGGCACCGGAGAAGCGGACGCGATGGTGAAAGTGCTTAAACAGAGCATCAAATATAACAGGACTTCGCGCTCCATAACGAACGCCAACGGCCTGTCTATATACTTCCCGTATCAAAGGCTGTCGGGCCTTAACACCATGCTTTCGACGTACAACAAGATAGGCATGGACGAAGGGTACAGCAACTGCATAAAGAGCTTCGCGAACCTGGAAGCGGGCGGGCAGATAGCGACCAGCGGTTCCTCGAGCCCGCTCGATTCGCTGCTCGGCAACCTGATTCCCTCGGGCGGGGAAACCGGGACCGGCTCCGACATGATATCAAGCCTGCTCGGCTCGTTTATTGGCGGAGGCGATTTCAGCAGTATACTCGGAAAATCGGCAGCGGGAAAAGAATGGATAGACACCGACAGGATAATGGATTCGGTCGGGTACTACGAGCAGCATTATATAGACAGCTCGCATATAAAACTTACCGAAAAGAATGACGGGCTGATCGTTAAACTCTCGGAAGCCGAATGGGAACTCGTTCAGGACGTCAACTTAAACGTGTTTTTTGACGACGGCGAGGGCTTTATAGACTTAGGCCTCGACAACGTGTTCGAGATCGATGATGAGGGCGGCCTTAAGATCGATTACGACGGCACCTGGCTGACCATAGACGGCCATATAATAAGCTACTATTTCCTATCATCCGGCGAAGACATTAATGACTTCACCGGCCGCGTCCCGGCTTTGCTCAACGGGCAGCGCGTCGACATAATACTTGTATTCGATAACGGGAACCCGGACGGAGCCGTAGCGGGCGCGCGTATAGTCTACAGCGGCGAGACCGGTACTGCGGCAAAAGGATTGGTCGAGATAAAGAAAGGCGACAAAATAGACTTCATATGCGATTATTACACATACGATGGAGAGTTTGAAGACAGTTATCTTCTGGGAGAGCAGCTTGTTGTCGACGGAGACCTTGAAGTAAGCAATATGAGCGTAGGAGACGCAAAGTGCAAGGTGACGTATCTGCTTACGGATATATACAACAACACTTACTGGACGCCCGCAGTCGATTATCCGGCAGAATAAGACACCAGCCGGCATAATTTATCAAAATACGTTGAATCCGGCTTGCTAATGTGCTAAATTCAACGTAGGATATATGTATCATTCAATTGATTATATTTAAGGAGGATAGGTGAAATGGCAACAAAAAAAGACCCGGTGGAGCGCAAGTTCGTAAGCGTCAGCAAAACCGCGGGAGAGGTTAAGGAAAGCGCGGCCGGCGCGGCAAAGGCGCCGGAAAGCGCAGGAAAGACACCGAAAGGCAGGGCTACGGGATTAAGAGTATTCGCAGTCATACTCTGGCTGGTTGCGTTTGCTTTTGAGTTTTTGGTGATCGCCCTTATCCAGAAGATGATCTATATCCCGGGCGACATGACTATGTGGCTGATAATCGGGATAGTCGCCGACCTCGTCTGCGTCATTATAGGCTCGCTGCTCTGGAAGAAGGCCAACCATATCGACCCGGCTTCGGAGAAGAACAAGGTAAGGTTCTTCTTATGGAACAACATGGGCGTGATAGCGGCGATAGTCGCGTTCGTACCGCTGATAATCATACTTCTGAAAGACAAGAAGCTTAATTCCAAGACCAAGACGCTGGTAACTATAATTGCCGCGGTCGCGCTTGTTATAGCGGGCGCAGTATCTTACGACTACCACCCCGCGTCGCAGGAAAGCCTTGCGCAGGCCAAATCTGATTCTACTATGCTCGGCGACGGGACGGCTTACTGGACGGTATGGGGCCATTCGTATCATTTTAATAAAGACTGCCAGACGCTGCTGAATTCGGCGACTGTTTACCAGGGCACGGTAAACGAATCGTTCGAAGCAGGCCGCACCGACCCATGCGACTTCTGCGCGGGCGGCGCAGAAGCTAAAGCTGCTGAACCAGCAGCAGAATAAGCCTTATATAAGCCTCATGCTGCCGGAACGGCGGCATGAGGCTTTGTTAAAGGACCGCGGGACTGCGGTTATTGGACAGGACTAATACTTAACGCTCATAAGAGCTTTGGAGGGAAGGTATATGGAACTATCAAAGATATTAAATGACGCGCTTCTTGGGGAAAGCAGCATAAAAGCGATAAGCAAATCTTCAGGCGCTAAAAAAGCTGAAGTACAGCAGGTGCTCTCAAGCGCATTGCCCGCATTGATAAAAGGAATGCACAGCAACGCGTCTTCTAAGGGCGGGGAACAGGCGCTTTTAAAAGCGCTGTCGGACCATGCGGAAACAGATTCCGGCGATATAACCTCGTTCCTTAAAAACGTGGACACTGAAGACGGCCAGAAGATAATATCGCACATATTGGGAAGCGGCAAGAAATCGGTGGAAGACAAGATAGCAGACAAAACGGGGCTAAAGTCGGGCCAGATATCCGGCATAATCGCTACTGCCGCCCCTTTGCTTCTCAACCTTATCGGCAAAAAGAAAAAGGACGACGATGGAGGTTCCGGAGGGATATTGGACATACTCGGTTCAGTTTTGGGCGGAGGCAGTAAAGACGACGGTCTCGGAGATGTATTAGCCGACGGCCTCGGATCCCTTTTAGGCGGAAAAGACGATAAAAAGAAGAAAGACGAGGGCCTTGGAGGCCTCCTTGGCTCGCTTTTAGGCGGGGGCGGGAAGGAAAAGCCTTCTTCGTCAAATAAGAAAAAGCCAACGGCAAAAAAGCCCGCGGCAAAAAAGCCCGCGGCAAAAAAGCCCGCAGCCAAGAAAAAGAAGTAGTAGGCCGATCATTTTTAGCGAATGATGTTTTAAAATGCCATAAGCGGGTATCAAAAAACCGGAAGCTTTTATGTGCTTCTATATAATTATTGTATAAGGGGTAGAAATGTCATGGGCAAGTATATAGTTGAAAAAACAAAGACAGGGTTCACGTTTGACCTTAAAGCGACTAACGGGGAAACGATCGCGACGTCGGAAGTTTATTCAAGCGAATCCGCCTGTCTGGACGGCATCCAGAGCCTGAAGAAAAACGCTCCCGTAGCCAATCTGGAAGACCAGACCGAAAACGGCGCGAAAAAGGCGGTCAACCCGAAATTTGAGGTATATAAGGATAAAGCGGGCGAGTTCAGGTTCCGCGTAAAGGCGAAAAACGGAGAGATAATCGCCGCCTCGGAAGGCTATAAGACGAAGAAATCGTGCCTTGACGGGGTCGAAAGCGTAAGGAAGAACGCAAACTCTGAAGTCGTAAACGAAAAAGGCGGAGCTAAGACTGCAAGTAAAGCCGCAAGCGGCAAGGCGTCCGTGGCTAAAACTGCGGCAAAGCCCGCAGGCGCAAAAGCGCCGGCTAAAGCTGCGGCTAAGCCCGCAAGCGCAAAAGCGCCCGTTAAAGCTGCGGCTAAGCCCGCAAGCGCAAAAGCGCCGGCTAAAGCTGCGGCCAAGCCCGTAAGCGCAAAAGCGACTGCGGCCAAAGGTGAAAGCAAACCCGCGAAAACCGCAAAGGCAGCCCCAGCAAAAGGATCTGCCGGCGCTGAGAAAACAGGCGGATTCTGGGCCGCGGTGAAGAGATTCTTCGGAATAAAGTGACCAGAAGGTATACGGGAGGTGTGACATTATGGCCATACTGTCCAGATTTGCGGATATAATAAAAGCCAACGTAAACAGCGCTCTCGATAAGCTCGAAGACCCGTCGAAAATGGCAGACCAGTATATGCTCGAGATGACGCAGGACTTAGCCGAGGTCAAACGCGACACGGCAGGGGTGATTGCTGAGGAAGAGCGCGCGAAACGCCTCATGGAAGAGAACCAGATGCAGGTGGAAAAGTATGCGGATTTCGCGAAGAACGCGCTTTCTGCGGGAGACGAGAACGACGCCCGCGTGTTCATAGCGAAAAAGCAGCAGCTCGAGGCGGAAGGGGCGGGGCTGGTGACCGCCTACGCCGCAGCCCGCGAGAACGCCGTAAAGATGCGCCAGATGCACGACAAGCTCTCTGATGATATAGAAGCTCTGGAAAAGCGGCGCAAATCTATAAAGGCCAAAGCGGCTGTGGCAAATACGCAGCAAAAGGTTAGTGAAGTCTCGTCTTCGGCAATAAACGCCCAAAGCGCGATGAGCGCTTTTAAGCGCATGGAAGACAAGGCGGACCGGATGTACGACGAGTCTGCAGCCATGTCTCTGCTCAACAGTGAGCCTGTGGACGAGGCCCGTGAAGCTGAAAAGAAGTATTCTAAAGGGACTGCTTCGGTCGACGAAGAGCTCGTAAGGCTGAAAGCGGAAATGGGGCTGTAGGCCCGGCCGCGCGGGAGACCGCAGGCAAAAGGTACGTTTTCAACAGGGCTTATTGCCCATGCTGAATAATAATATTTTATGGGAGGTATTGTTTAATGAAAAAGTTTGTTTATGTGATCGCGCTCATCGCGGGTATCGCGGGTATCGTGGGGAGCTTCGTGCCGGGTATCCCATTCATAACAGATTATGCAAAATATCTGGTAATGGGCGGATTCGTACTCCTCGCGATAGGGTATCTCGTAAAGAACAAATAGACGCAATAGTAAAGTAAAATTTAAAAGCCTTGCACAGCCGTTAAAAGGCAGTGCGGGGCTTTTATATTGCTGTGAAATACACCCGCAATATGGTACTATAAAATGGATGAGTTGGTTACTGAATAAATTATTATTACTGAAAGGCGGACAAAAAGAAGGGCTTTTTCCATTATAGCGAGGGGTATAGCGGCGAAGCACTCCGGATGCAAAATAGCTGTAACGTTCTGGATTGCCACGCAAAGCTCGCAATGACGATTGCTTTGCAATCGGATTTAATAGTAATATGGGGAATAATTAGGGTGATAATACAGCAGCTATAAGCTGCCAGCGGTTCATTCCGTCATTGCGAGGAGCCAGTGGACGTGGCGACGAAGCAATCCGGAACAGAAACTGGCTGATTTAATAAGACTAGATATGAATTTTTATATGCAGTGACGAAGTAAAAGCTGCGGATAAACAAGTAGTGATGGTGGATTCAACTAGTAACGTTCTGGATTGCCACACTATAGCAGCCGCTATAGCTCGCAATGACGCGGCGGCTTGCTTCGCAGCAGCCTTCACTCCGTTAGACCGGCAAACAGATGGCGTCTCCGTCATTGCGAGGAGCCAGTGGACGTGGCGACGAAGCAATCCAGAACAGAAACTGGCTGATTTAATAAGACTAGATATGAATTTTTATATGCAGTGACGAAGTAAAAGCTGCGGATAAACAAGTAGTGATGGTGGATTCAACTAGTAACGTTCTGGATTGCCACACTATAGCAGCCGCTATAGCTCGCAATGACGCGGCGGCTTGCTTCGCAGCAGCCTTCACTCCGTTAGACCGGCAAACAGATGGCGTCTCCGTCATTGAGAGGAGCCGAAAGCGAGCGCGGCGACGCAGCAATCCAGAAGCATACTAGTTGAAACGTTCTGGATTGCCACCCCGGCACTAGATTGAGGGTTTTTTCTTTGTGGCTTGGCAATCTAGTGCCGGGTCGCAATGACGAGGCGGCCTGCTTTGCAGCCGCCGTCACTCCGTCAGATCGGCAAACAGATGGACGTCTCCGTCATTGAGAGGAACCCGTGGCGACGAAGCAATGCAGAAGCAAAGCAATTAACACCGGGAGGATAATAAAATCAAAGATAATGATGTTTTGACGTTTTTTCATAAAATGCCGCGGGCGCTCCCGTTGTACGAGGCTTTTGCCGGTAAAGTACGCTCTGAATTCGGCGATGTATCAGTAAAGGTGCAGAAGACGCAGATCGCCTTTTCCAATAAACGCAATTTCGCGTTTGCCTGGCTCCCGATCCGCAGTATAAAAGGCAGGCCGGAAGTCTATATCATCGTTTCTTTCGGGCTTGGCCATCGTCTGGAAGATAAGAGGATAGAAGAAGCGGCTCAGCCCTGCCAGAACCGCTGGACGCACCATGTCATAATCAGGAGCGAAAGCGATATCGATGAACAGCTTATGGGATGGATCCGGCAGGCGTATGCTTTTTCTCTCGCAAAATGACCTCGCGGCTGCATATCATTTTTTTATCTATGTATTAACAGATGAATTTTTTATAATTTATGTTATAATTTAATAGATTCTATACAGCATATTAAATTTCACTTATCGAGGTCGTTTTATGAAAGCGGTACCTACAAAGCCGGAATGGGAAGGGATGGCGTATGTGGTCATCCATGAGCCGGAAAGCAGCTTAAGGCAACGGGGCATCGGCGGTATAGCCGCTGGTTTTAAGGACGTATACGTAACGTTAAAAAACACGTGCAGCGGCAAGGAATGCGGGGGCATCGTTAAAACGATACAGCCCGGCGGCAAAGGCATAAACGAGATAGACCCGTGCCTGCTCAAAGACCTTTCGGCCGGCGCGGACGACGATATAGAGGTGCTGCCGCTCGTCCCCGTTGCCGCTAAGCGGGTAAGGCTTGCCGTATCAAAAAGCGATATAAACGGCGGCGAACTCAAAAAGCTGTGCGGTACATACCTGCAAAGGCACCCGCTCTCCAAAGGACAGAGAAAGAACATATATCTTTTTACGGGCGAAAAAGTAACGGCGGAGATAGCGGAAGTGCTGCCCGCTGACCTGGCGGTCTTTACTCCGGCTACTGAGATAGCGCTCGACGCCGGAAAGGCGGTTTCGGGCGGGCTCGACGAAATCGGAGGCCTGGAGAACGAGAAGAAGCTCATCAGGGAAAGGATACTTCTGCCGCTCACGCAGCCTGAATTTTTCGCGTCGCACGGCATACTCCCCCCGCGCGGGGTGCTGTTGTCCGGACCGTCGGGCTGCGGTAAAACGATGATAGCGAGGGCTATAGGGGAAGAGATAAAGGCCAACTTTGTGGAGATAAACTGCTCTGAAGTCTTCAACGCCCTTATAGGAGAGAGCGAGAAGCTCATCAGGGAGAAATTCGAGCAGGCGAAGGCAAAAACTCCCGCTATCATACTGATAGACGAGATCGACGCTATAGGCAGCTCGCGCATGCAGTCTAGAGTCGAAGTCGAGCGGCGGGTAGTTACAACGCTGCTGACCGAGATGGATGGGCTGCGATCTGTGGGAAACGTGGTCGTGGTGGCGACTACAAATATCCCCGGGGTGCTTGACCCGGCCTTAAGGAGGCCGGGGCGTTTCGATTACGAGATACGCGTAGGCGTGCCCGACAGGAAGGGCAGGCTGGATATCTTGAATAAGATGACAAGCCATATGTCCCTTGGCCCGGATGTCGACATGGGCGAGATAGCGAGGAGGACGTCCGGTTTCGTGGGAGCCGACCTTATGATGCTGTGCCGGGAAGTGGCTTTTGAGGCGCTCACTGAAGATAAAGCTAAAGCCGGGGAGAAAAAAGACGCCGCGGCCGCCGGGGGAAGCGTTATAACGGCCCGTAACTTCGAAAGCGCGCTCAAAAGGGTAAAGCCTTCGGGCTTGCGCGAATTCGCGGTAGAGGTGCCTACCGGCCTCGGATGGGGCGACGTAGGGGGGCTAAAGGCTATAAAGCAAACGCTTATACAGGAGATCGTGCAGGTGCTGAAAAACCCCGAGTCATTTGAAAAGGTGGGCATAACCCCGGTACGCGGCCTGCTGCTTTACGGGCCGCCCGGCACGGGCAAAACGCTGCTCGCGAGGATAATAGCCAACGAGGCCGAAGCGAACTTTATAAATATCAAAGGGCCCGAGCTGCTTTCAAAATGGTACGGCGAGTCGGAGGAACGCATACGCAACCTCTTTAGCAAGGCGAGGGAGTCGAGCCCCTGCATAATATTTTTCGACGAGATCGACGCCATATCCGCGTCGAGAGAAGGGATAAGCATCAACGCTTCCGACCGCGTAGTAAACCAGATGCTCACCGAAATGGACGGATTCGCAGGGAGCAGGAATGTCTGCGTTATCGCTGCTACCAACAGGGTCGAGCTTATCGACCCCGCGCTGCTGCGCCCGGGCAGGTTCGACTATCAGATATTGGTCCCCCTGCCCGACGAAGCTGAAAGGCGGGAGATATTCGGGATACACCTTAAATCAAAGCCGTTGGCGGACGGGATAGACTTTGGCGAACTGGCCTCGATGTCGAAGGAGTTTTCGGGCGCGCATATCTTCGAGGCATGCCGCCGGGCCGCCCTGGCCGCCTTCAGGGAAAAGAATTTTACCGCCGAAGATACTAAAGTTGAGATGAGGCATCTGCGCGAAGCGATAGACGCCGTGACCGAGTCGATAAAAAAGATCGAGAAACCGAGGATCGGATTCGATACTGACAGGAGATAAGAGAATGGCTTTGAGTTCTGACAACTGGATAGGTATAGACCTTGGCACGTACAATTCTTCCGCCGCAATAAGGAACGGGGAGAAAGGCATAGACATAATAGAGAATTCCGACAGGCCGCAGGCTGCGGAGTCCGGGGAGAGAAGCAAGGAGTTCCCGTCGTTCATATCTTTTAACGGCGACGGCTCCATAGACGGGGTAGGTATAAAAAGCAGGGAAAAGGCTTTAAGGCAGCCGCAGCTCGTCGTTTGGGGCATCAAACGCCTGATAGGCAAGACCTACACCGATCTTAAGGAGAACGGCGAGCTCGACCGGTTTCCTTACAGGATAAGGCCCGACAGGGTAAACGGGCAATGCGTCGTGGCAGTCGGCGAGAGGACTTATACGCCGGTGCAGCTTTGCGCCGAAATATTCAAAAAGATCAAGACCGAGGCCGAAAGGCAGGCGGGCGTAAGCATTGGGTCAGCCGTCGTTTCCGTGCCGGCCTATTACGACCCGCTGCGCGTCACCCCCATAATGGAAGCCGCAAGGCTCGCCGGGTTTATGAACGTCAAGTCGATACCCGAGCCGGTCGCGGCTGCGCTCGCGTATAAATTTGATATCACAGTAAAGCCGATAAAGACCCTTGTGTTTGACCTTGGGGCGGGAACTTTAGACGTTACGACGGGATACCTCTACAGGCACCCCGAACAGCCGGAAGAATGCGGCTTTCAGGTCATGAAGAACACCGGAGACCCGAAGCTCGGCGGCATAGATTTCGACGACCGCGTATTGAGCATGATAAGCACCAGATGCGGGGTAGGCAGCCTTGAGAAGAACGACGCGGCATATTTGAGGGGGATAGCCGAAACGGCGAAGATCCGCCTTTCAACGGAAGCGGAGGTACAGCAGGCCTTCAGTCTTGGCGGCAGGGAATACAGCTTTCGTATGAACCAGATGGATTTAAGGATAGCCCTGGAAGGCACGGGCGCGGAGAGGAACCTTCTCGAAGAATGCCGGCGCCAGATAATGGCGGCCATAGACGAGTCGGGGTGGACGGCAGGCGACGTTGAACTTCTGATACTGATAGGCGGGCCAACGAGGCTCCCCTGCATACAGGACGTATTCAGGATTATATTTTATAACAGGCCCGAAATACTCCGGCAGCTCGACGAATTCTATTCAGGGAGAGAGATAATCGACAGGATGACCGCAGTTTCCATAGGCGCCGCCGTTTCTGCCGGGCAAAGCGTGGAAGATAAAGTGCCTTACGGGCACGGAGTCGAAGACTTTATTTTCAGCGGCGGAGAGCGCACTATGCAGCCGGTCATACTTATCCCCCGCGATTCGCCTTATCCCTTCCGGAGCGAATACCACCAGATAGGATGGACGAACAGGTTAGGCCTGTATGAATTGAAGATCATTCAGCAGGTACCAAAGAGCGAAGAGAACGGGCTGGGCTACGAATACAGGTTTATGGGCATACAGAAGTTTGCGGTAAAGAACCCCTCTTTCTGCCGGGCTGCAGTACAGATGGGGTATAACTCTAATAAGGAACTCGAAGTGACCATAAGGAATATGCTGACTGACGAGGCCGTGACATATGTGGGAATTAACCAGTACGCGTGTATAGGTATAAAGTATCCTTTGATCGTAAGGGAACCGACTTATATAGGTATAGAGGTAAAGAAACAGGCTCCCGCGGCTGAAACCCTGGACAGGTTCTACAACTGGGCAAAGACTGCCTCCGGGTTTCTGCGGCGCAAGGCAGAAAGTTATATGATACCCCAGATGCTCGTGATGCAGGTGCTCGACGAACTCGAAAGGATGCTGCAAAAGGACAGCGGCAGTATGGAATTTGAGATCATATACACCAGGCTCAACAGCCTGTTGTGGAACGCCAACTCGAGAGGGCTTCTTTCAAGGGATGAGTATAACGACCTTACCGAGCGTTTAAGCTCGTTTGAGAGCGAACTTTTCAGAGTAAGGCTGGAATAGCGCTATGGCTTTAACAGATACGGAAATAAAAACCCTGCTCCGGCAGGCGAAACAGTTTGAGCGTTCCGACGACCACAACGCCTTAACGAAGGCGCTCGAAATTTACGATATGGTGATCGAGGCAGCCCCCGAGCCGTTTTACTACGCCGACCGCTCGAGGCTCAGGTACAGGCTGAACGGAAATAAAACCGACCTGATAGACGGCGCTATAGCGGATATAAGCAAGGCGATAGAGCTTGACCCCGACCAGGGCGATTATTACCGTTTAAGGGGCGATTACCAGCTTTATAAAATATCGAAAATCAGCCCGCCGTATAACGTGCAATCGCTCATGCCTCTTATAGAGGATTACCGTTCATGCATAAGCAAATCGCCCACGCAGGCCGAAGCGTGGCTAAGCCTTATAGCAGTTAATATAATGACAGAAGACTTTGACGAGGCTATAAGCCTTTACGGCCAGTGCGCCTTTTACTCCGACGATAGCGTAGATAAGCTCGGGAGGTCGCTGCTGGGATGCGTCGCGCTGATAATGGCGGGAGATAAAGTGGAAGACGAGGATCTCGGCATCCTCGGCAGCAGTGGCTCGGAACTGAAATTCATTACGCCTTACATAACGGGGATAATCCCTTACCTTAACTATGTGAAAGAAACGAACGACCGGAAATGGAGCGAGATTTCCCGGGTAGTTGAACTATACATACGGCATTACAGCAGCTGGCGTGTAAGGATCGCGATGCTGGAGAGGGTAAAGCTGCGGGAACCTGTTGGCGCGGCGCCGGCGGAAAAGGCATCCGCCAACGCCAAAGGAAAACCCGAAAAGAAAGGCAGATGGGTATTGGTGGCAGTCTTGATTCTGGCCTTTCTTGGATTTATGAGAATGATCAGCGATAATACGGAATACCAACCTGCCAATACATATAAACCGTTCTACTCGTATAAACCGAATTACACGTTTGATTTTAGCGATCTCGAGATCCCCACATATTATCCGGTGCTATCCCCGCCGGCCTATGCGACCGCTCCTCCGCTGCCTTCGGATCTGCAGGACTTTTTTAAATCTATCGAGTCGTCGCCGGCGGAAACAGCCGGCCGGGAGCTGGAGATAATCAGCGTCACGAGCCCGGTAGCCCCCGACGGGTACGCTACGCTCGTTGCCAGGGGAAAGCCCGGCGTCGAGTATGATATTTCCGTTATCTATTATTCGGGCCCGAGCAAAGCGAGAGGCCTTGTGCCCAAGGCCGCGGACGAAGAAGGAAACGTATCGTGGAGGTGGCATGTAGGCCCCGGCACAAGGGCGGGCGAATGGAAGATAGTAATATCGGGCGGCGGCGAGGAAGAAACGACGTATTTTACGGTAACCGGATAGAGGAAAGTAACCGGGAGAATAATAGCAGCGTTCTGGATTGCCACCCCGGGCACTAAATTGTATACCTGAAATGCAAGCCCTCAATTTAGTGCCCGGGTCGCAATGACGAGGCGGCCTACTTTGCAGAATTGCAATGCGGGTTTTTTATTGGCGGAAATGTCGTAGCAAATTCCTTCGCTCGATCTGCTGCCGGGGGCGTTCAGGGCGGGGAAGGGATGAAATGGTTAGGTGATAGCAAAAAGCCCAAAACCGAAGACGATTTTGGATATAATTTCTTATATAGATTTCTTATTTATTTGGAATATTCGAAAAACCTTTACTTATGGATAGAAAATTATTGATCAATTCTATTTTCACTCAATATCTGCTTTATTCTATCAAAAATTAAGTTAAAATTACTAAAATCAAAGTCACTCGTAAACTCTTCATCAGTTTCTACTAAATCTGCAAAACGAGATTTAGAATGAGCATAATCCAACTTGCCAATATTGTTATCAAATATTTTTTTATCTGGATCATCTATTACATTGGTTTTTAATTCAGTAGGATTCCTATTCTTATCAAAATGAAGTTCATTATCGAAGTATAAGCTTTTACCATCTTTTTTATTTTTAAGATTCTTATCAGAATAATAAAATTCTATAGAAATATTATTATACATTTCTCTTCCTGTTGGAACAGGAATACAGAATCCAAAAACATGGTTACCATAGTTTTTATATACTTGTCCATTCTTTTCAATTTCAGATACAATTTCTTTATTATCCCTATCAAACATTCCTATTATCAATTTGTCCGTTTG
Source organism: uncultured Christensenellaceae bacterium (assembly GCA_964510055.1). Taxonomy (GTDB): domain Bacteria; phylum Bacillota; class Clostridia; order Christensenellales; family SZUA-584; genus DTFZ01. The sequence continues at coordinate 13,988 of CAZDZY010000022.1, read as the reverse complement.
AAAATTACATATATTATCTAGATACTTCTCTATTTCTCTATCACTTTTTCCGTTGTAGTAGAGAATATCAATATCTTTAATATTTAATCGCTCCATAGCTTTTTGTAGATGTTGAATATCCGTTTTCCCTTCAGTAATTACAATTGGCTTAGTACTTTTTTCAATTTTTTCTTTCAAGCAATCAAATTTCTCTTTGAACCGTTCATTTTCATTGACCATCATATCGTAAACTTCAGTATAAAGATCATTGTTAGTAGGGCTTGTAATCATACCTTCATTATCAAGATCAAATATTCTCGCCCTTTTAGGCATTACTTCAGCAAGCCCCATACTTAAAAATGGGGAATGAGAGGAAACGATAAATTGAACATTCGGGAATAGATTTAGTAATGTTGGCAAAACTTCCTTCTGTAATTTTATATGCAGATGTTTATCTATCTCATCTATAAGAACTATTCCATTAATATCTGAAAGTTCCTTCTCAGGCAATATATTATCAGCCTGATGTAGAAGTTCGCCAAATAGGCAAAGTAAGGCTGCTTCGCCAGAAGAAATAAAAAAGATTGATGGATAAATAGTTTTATTATCTTTTCGTTTAACTACTTGAATACGTGTTGAGCTCATTTTACGATTTCCAATACCAAAACGAACTTCTTCTTTATGCTTTGATTTTAAGGTTTGATTAAGTATAATATTCAAGTTTTTTTGTATTATAGATTTCTTATTAACAAGAATACTATTAAGCTGAGTATATGCATAGAGAAATTGTTCAACAGGTAAAGGCTTCTGAAATCCCATTTCTTCAATTGCATTTTTAATATCATCAGACTGAAAATTAAAAAAATTATTATCAAGTACAACATCTAGAATCCAATTGGCGAGTTTATCTATATCTGTAATAACTTCTATACGATTTTTTAAATAACCGGTTAATTCCAATTCTTTTTTATAATCAAATTTTATACGATATATATCATTCAAATATTGGGGCTCTTCATACCTATAGGATGGAAAAAACGTTAACAGGTTTTTATTGAATAATTCTAAAATCTTATCTGACGTTAAATTATTCGATAATGTTTTGTTATTATCCTTATTATCTATTTCATTATATGGAATTCCATTTTCAATATTTATTGCTTTTTTATATTGTTCCTCAGTACATTTATTATGCTTACTAATGTAATCAAAAAACTCACCATTAATAAAGAATCTTATATAAACAAACGACGGCTCTTGCAGATTAATATTATATATCGAAGATGCCACTCTATAATATGAGTTACTTCTATTAGCAAATTCATTTTTAAAAGCCTTCTTTGCCATCTCATAGTAAGCATCTGCAATATATGAAAGGATAGTGGTTTTTCCTTTACCGTTAATGCCTGAAAGTAAAGCAACATCGTTTTCATCAAAATTTAATTCAAGATGTTCGAAAGGAGCAAGGTTATGAAAAATTGCTTTCTGTAAATAAATTTTATTAATATTTCGCTCTTCCATATTGTAACCTCATATTGATATATACTTTATTATACCACCCTTTACCCTCCTTTTCCACCATATTCCTTATTAATCCAACATATTAAATCTTTTTTTTATATTAATAAATAATTTAACACTTTAAAAGTTTGTTTTCGGACACAGTTACAATATTCAAGCCATAACATTCAAGACGTAAAAACGCAGTAGTTGGGCTTTTCAGTTGCCTTTGTTATCCCTCAATATATCCTTTATCCCCGGCGTCATCATAAGCGAATCATCGGGCATCACCCACAGCGCTTCCACACCTATGCTCTGCGCGTATTCTAAACTCTCTTCGGGCGGCATCAAAAACAGCGCGGTCGAGAGCAGGTCGGCAACGCCCGAATCCCGCACTATCACGGTGACCGCTTTGTAATAGTCCGCAGGCATCAGCGTCTGCGAGTCTATAAGGTGATGGTACTGCTTCCCGTTTACGGTGTAAAACCGCTCGTACACCCCGCTCGATACAACCGACATATCCGCAACCATGGCTACGTCGAGCAGGTTGCTCTCGTCGGTCGAGCCCGCGAGCGGGCTGTTCGGGTCTTTGATCCCGACGTTCCACTTGTCGCGCACTCCGTCGAGAGGATGCCCGATGGCGCGTATGTTCCCCCCGGCGCTTATCAGCACCGAACCGTAGCCTTCGTCAATGAGCAGCTTTGCTACTTCTTCGGTAGCGAAACCTTTCGCGACAGCCCCCACGTCGAGAGACATGTTTTTATCTTCGAGGTATACCGTGGACGCGGTTTCGTCGACTATAACTTTATTTATATCTGTATACAGGCTGGCTTCCCTGAGGTCTTCCTTGGGCGGCAGCTTCGCGTTTTCCGGGAAGTTTATACCCGCTTCGCGGTAATCGTGCCAGATACTCAGCACGGAGCCGAGCGCTATATTCACCATGCCATCAGTCTTTTCATACCATTCTTTCGAGAGCTTTATAAGGCTTATTATCTCCGGATCGACCTTTACGGGGGCTACGCCGGCGTTGTCGTTTATAGTCTTTACGTTGTTTATGCCTTCGTAGTCATGGTATATATCGAAAAGCTTATGATACTTTAAAAAGTTTTCGTGCGCCGTATCGAATATGGCGCTGAACTCCTCTTCGGAGCGCGCGTAAGCCATTACGGTGACTACGGTGTCGAACGTATCGTAAAAATCGTTCCGGTATTTTGTATAGGCGCTCTTGCCGCCGCAGCCCGCGAGCGAAGCGGCGGCCATGAGCCCCGCGAGCAGGGCAGCCATTCTTTTAAGCATCGTAAAATTCCTTCAATCGAAAATAAATCCCTCTGAAACAATGTCCAGAGGGATTATTTCCAAACCAGTCTATTATAATCAATCAGCGTTTGCAACCGCTTTTTGAACGGCGGTCAAATAATCTGCAACATGTATGGTCACGCTGGACGTAAGGTCGGCCTCGGCGGCCGTTCCCTGGTCGGAGACCTTCATGCCCTTTACCTGGTCGACGGTCTTGCCGATCATCCACTGGCCTAAAGCGGCTATCTGTTCATACCATTCTTTGCCGATGGCAGAAGCTTTTTTCATGCCGTACTCGTCGCCCAGCTCAACTTTCGTCTTAGGTGCGGCGGTGGTGTCGGTCGTAACAGCGCCGGTTGCGTCAACGTTTATCTTTACCTGTGCCGTATCTATGAGCACTCCCACTATCTTTCCGTTTTCGTCTACGGTAACTGCCGCAAACGTATCGTCGGTTTCCGCTAATGCTGCGGCGTCAGCCGTGGCGCTTGTTGATTTGGCGATCGATACCGCGTGCCCGAGGCCCGTCTTCGTTTTGCCGGTAACCTTTACGCCGAAATCCCTGGCGTTGTCAACGGCTTTTTTCACGGCGCTTAAGAAATCTCCCACGTGTACGGTCACGCTTGATGTAAGGTCGGCTTCGGCGGTCGTTCCCTGGTCGGAGACCTTCATGCCCATCACCTGGTCGATGGTCTTCCCAACCATCCAGTCTTCAAGCGCGGCGGCCTGCTCATACCACTCTTTGCCGATGGCTGAAGCCTTTTTCATGCCGTACCCTTCTTTAAGTTCTACTTTCGTCTGCGGGGTAACCGCAATATCGGTAGTGAGCTGCCCTGCGGCGTCGAAATTGACCTTTGACTGCAATACATCGAACTTAACGCCCAAGATCTTACCGTCGGCCCCGAGAGTAACAGCTGCTGTGGTCACATCCGCTTCGGCGAGAGCGCCGGCGTCGGCAGTGGCGCTCGCGGATTTGGCGATCGAGATCACCGCTCCCAGCCCGGTCTTAACGGAAACAGCGGTTACGGAACATCCGGCCAGCGCAAGAGAAACGGCCATAGCAAAAATAAGAATACTTACAACAATTTTTTTCATGATAACCCTCCCAAAACAATACTTATATTGATAGCGATTTTCAGTTTGATATTATTCTGCCTATCAATTTTTTTATTATACTAATTTGTTATTTACTTATCAATAGGTATGATACTGGCAAATAATAACACGGGTCTAACCGTTTACATTATTCATTCTTTTTGATATTATAACAATCGAATGTTTATAAATTCACAGGGCAGAATATGAAAAATCGATCTGTATTTTTTAATGGGTTTATACAGGTGGCCGATCCTAAGATATGGATAGCGTCGGTCATTCCCATGGTAACGGCTGCTTCCATAGCGTGGTTTTTCGGCACAAATATAAAGCCCTTGAGCATATTATGGTTCATAATAGCGGTAATAGGCGTATTCCTTGTTGAGATCGCGAAGAACGCTCTCAACGAAGTTATCGACTACCAGTCGGGAGTCGACCCTGGGGTAGATGCGGAGCACCGCACGCCGTTTTCCGGAGGCAAAAAATCGATAGTGGACGGGCGGCTCGATTTGACGCAGTGCCTGTATATCGCTATAGCGTGCTTCTTACTGGCCGCTCTCATTGGCATAGCGCTTGTTATCTTCGCGGAGCCTATGGTCTTCTGGCCGGGCCTGGCGGGGTTCATCCTCGCGGTCATATACAGCCTGCCTCCTTTCAAGCTTTGCTACAGGGGTTTCGGAGAGATAGCGGTAGGCTTAGCGTTCGGCCCGTGTTTGGTTATGGGAATGTACGTGCTCATAACGGGGCGGTTCGATCTGCTGCCGTTTTTGGTCTCGATACCGATAGCGTTCCTTATAATGAACGTTTTGTGGATCAACCAGTACCCTGATTACGAAGTGGACAAAGAACACGGAAAGAAAAATCTCGTGGTAAGGCTGGGTAAAGATAAGTCGGCTTACGTTTACGCCGGGCTGTTCACGCTGGCCTATATATCTGCCGCCGCGGTTGCTTTATACACAGGCAGCCTGGTGTGGCTTCTGCCGCTGCTCACGCTGCCGCTGGCGATCAAGGCGGTGCGGAACTGTTTTGCGAATCACAGCGACATAAAGAAACTGATAACTTCCAACGCGCTGACAGTGCAGATATACCAGCTGTTCGGGCTTTGTTTCGTCATCTGCGCCGTATTGGGCGGTATCATAATATAAAGTTATTTTATTTACAGAGGTGGGGGACATGTCTAAAAAAATCATTATTGCGGGCGCCGGCTACGCGGGCATCGAAGCGGCATTAAAGCTCTACAAGAAAGGGAGACGGGACGATATCGAGATAACGGTGATCGACCGCAACCCTTTTCATACGCTGCTGACTGAGATACACGAAGTGGCGGGCAGCCGGGTGGGAGAGGACGCGGTAAAGATATCATTAAAAGATATCTTCAGGAATACCCGCGTAAACGTGGTTGTTGACAACATCGAAAGCTATGATTTCAAGGGGAAAAAGGTAGTTTCGCAAAAGCACGAGTACCCTTACGATTATCTGGTGATGTCTATAGGGTCTACTCCGAATTATTTCGGCATCAAAGGGCTGGAAGAGAACGGGCTTCCGCTCTGGTCGGTAAGCGACGCAGTAAAGATAAGGGAGCACATTGAGCGCTGCTTTACGGAAGCCGAGACCGAGACCGACGCCGTAAGCAGAAAACGCCTGCTTACGTTCGTTGTGGGAGGCGCGGGGTTCACGGGCGTCGAAATGATAGGCGAGCTGGCTCAGTGGACGAAAAAGCTTTGCAGGCAGTATAACGTAAGCCGCAGCGAGGTCCGCCTGATCATAGTCGACATGCTGAGCTGCGTACTCAGCACTCTTTGTGAAAAGTGCTGCGTAAAAGCGCATAAATATCTGGAGAAGATAGGCGTTGAGGTAATACTGCAGACAGCCGTCAAAGAAGTTACTAGAGATTATGTAATGCTGGGTGAAAAAAGGGTAGATACGAATACGCTCATCTGGGCGGCGGGCATCCGCTCCTCTCTTGACGTGGAAAAGACCGACCTCGATAAAGGCCCGGGCAGAAGGCTGACGGTAGATGAGTTTTGCCGCACCAAATACAGTAACGTTTACGCGATAGGCGACGTAGGCGCGCTTACCAACGATAAGGGCAAGGCGTACCCGGCTATGGTCGAGACCGCTTTGCAGACCGCCGAAGGCGCTGCTGCGAATATACTTGCCGGGATACGCGGTAAAGAGCCGGAGCCGGTAAAGGTAAAGATGCACGGCGTTATGGTAAGCATAGGCAATTACTTCGCGGTAGCCGATCTGATGGGCGTGCGGCCGGGCAGGTGGATATCCCTCATAATGAAGTATGTAGTTAATATGCACTACCTTTACGGCATAATGGGCTTTAAAGGCATATGGAACTATTTGCAGGACGAGATACTGCACCGCAGGCAGCACAAACGCTTTTTGCAGCGCAACTACACGAAGACCGTCCAGGCCTGGTGGCTCGTGCCGCTGCGCCTTTTCTTGGGCTGGTCGTGGTTTTATGAAGGCCTGAAAAAGGTGCTGGAAGGATGGTTTACTACCCCCAAGCTGGCGTCTTTTTTAGGGTATGGCACCGACGCGGCCTCCGGCGCGACAGGCACGGCCGGCGCGGCCGCGGACGCGGCGAACGCCGTTTCATCGGCGACCCAGACGGCTGCGAACGTGGCGAACGCCGTCTCTTCGGCGACGCAGGCGGTTGCCGGCGCAGCCCCGGCTGTTACGGAAAAACTTTTGAACATCGACCTAGGCTTCCTGGGCTTCTTCCTCGAGAGAACGGGGAGCGGCTCCCCGCTCGTATTCAGGATAAAGTTCTTTCTCGTCGACTGGATAGTGAAAGGCTGGGTGCTCGCTACCGACGGCTGGTCGATGTTCTTCCAGGTGTTTATAGTTATACTCGAACTGCTCGTCGGCCTCGCGATATTCTCGGGAACTTTTACGTTCCTTTCCTCAATAGTGTCTTTAGGGCTTATAGCGATGTTCCTCACGACTACCGGAATGTACGACACCACATGGTGGATGCTTTTCGCGGGCATAGCGGTAGCTGCGGGAGCGGGAAGGGCCTTCGGCCTCGACCACTGGGTGCTGCCTTACCTCGGCAGGGCGTGGGACGCTACGAGGAAGAACGGGCGGTTAACGCTTACCTTCGGCAAGTTCAGCAAGAAGAGATAGGCAGCGGAGGGTATTGACGTGTGGGAAAGCTTGCCTGCCATAGAAGCGGAACTGGATCTGCTCGAACAGGAGATCAAAAAGCAGTTCGGCTCGAAGAGGAATATAAACTCATACCTTGACCGTATTTCGCTCGCGGTAATTGAGAGCGGCGGCAAAAGGCTCCGCCCGGCTATGATGATAGCGGCGGCGATGGCGGGCGAGTACGACAGGGAAAAGGTACTGAGCGCGGCGCAGAGCATCGAGCTTTTGCATACGGCCACGCTGGTGCACGACGATATAATAGACAGCTCGCTGCTGCGCCGGGGAGTACCGACTGTATTCGCCGCGCACGGAGCGAAGACCGCGGTCTTCACCGGAGACTATATATATGTAAAGTCGATACTATCGCTCGCTTCTTCCGGGCTTCCGGCGGAATATATGCAGCAGGTGGCAAAGGCGGTCGAAGCGGTATGCGTCGGCGAAGTCGAGCAATTCGAGGGCAGGGGAAAGATCCCCGGCTTTAAAACATACCTTTCGCGGATAAGCCGGAAAACAGCGGCGCTGTTCGCGGCTTCGTGCGCCGTAGGCGCGCACCTGGGCAAACTGCCCGAAGAGGAAGTGAAGCGTGCTGCGCGGTTCGGGGGCTGCTTCGGCGTGGCGTTTCAGATAATGGACGACCTGCTCGATATAAGCAGGGACCAGGGTAAGATAGGCAAGCCTGTCGGCAACGACCTGAAAGAAGGGACTGTGACGCTGCCTGTGATAATGGCGGCGGCAAAAGATGAAAAGCTGCGCGCGCTTGTGGAGGCTTACCTAAAAGACTATAACAGGAAAGCTGGAAAGATAGCGCAGATATTGGGCCGGGTTGAAAAGGCGGGAGCGGCAGACACGCTGGCGATACTCAGCAGGTATCTGGACAGGGCGAAAGCGGCTCTCGCGAAGATGCATGACTCGCCGGGGAAGAAGATGCTGGGGAAGATAACGGATATGACTTTTAAGGATTATATAAGCGAAAAGTAAGTTAAGGCTGATCGCATATATACTTAACTGGTATAGAAATGGATCGGATTTGAAGCAAATACAGGCGCGTCGGTAGTGTTATGGGCGAATATATTTATCCCGATACTGCTGATCAGCTTATCGATCTCATCTTCGTTCATATCCCCGGTTTTAACCAGTATGAAGAAACCGAAATATATATCTTCATCTTCCGTAAGGTTAAATACGAAACTTCCGACGAACGGGTCATCCAGCCATACGTTTGGATATGCTTCTGACAGCTTTGTATTGAGGTCGTATACGCCGTGATCAGCAGTGTTCTTAATATAAAAATCGATCCGGTATTCACTGTATTTTTCCGGATGATCCTCTGTATCTTTAATAACGTCTTTTCCAACGCCGATAAAATCTTTATAATCGTGTTTGCCCTCGTATTTCTCATAACCTGTTAAATAGCCGCTGATATTGCGCTGCAGGAATGGATCCAGCCACGATATTATGCCAATCGCGATACCAATGATAACAAGTAACGATAAGGCTATAATAATAAATCTTTTCACTATTTACCTCATTTCACAACCCCGTATTTCATATCTTATTATATCATCATTTCCATCTTTTGTGTAGAGCAGGCAGCTCCCTCTCTTCAGGTTGAAACCTGCCTTGTTTCGTGATAGATTGATATATATACTTTTAATTACCAGCCGGAGGTTTATATTATGATACAAAACCCTGTATTGAGCGGGTTCCACCCCGACCCTTCGATGATATGCGTGGACGGCACTTTCTATATAGCCAATTCGACTTTCGAGTACTTCCCGGGCGTGAGGATAAGCGCTTCGCGCGACCTCGCCAACTGGGAGTGCGTGAGCACGCCGCTTGGCGATACCCGCCGGCTTAATATGCTCGGAAACATGGCCTCGGGCGGCATATGGGCGCCCTGCCTCTCTTACAGCGGCGGCATATTCTATCTCGTTTTCACCGACGTTAAAACGTGGAAGAGCGGCCCGTTCAAAGACGCTCACAATTTCATAATAACGGCTAAAGATATAAAAGGCCCGTGGACCGAGCCGGTGTATATGAACAGCATAGGATTCGATACTTCGCTGTTCCACGACGAAGACGGAAGAAAATATTTCATCAACGCCGAGTGGGATTTCCGAAAGCCGGGCGTCGGTACTTTTTCGGGCATACTCGTGACCGAAGTCGACCCCGTTACCTTCAGGTCCATCGGTGAGACTAAAAAGATATTCACGGGCACCGACAGGGGATTGGTAGAGGGCCCGCACATATACAGGAAAGACGGATGGTATTACCTGCTTACGGCCGAGGGCGGGACGTTTTACGGGCACGCGGCAACGGTGGCGCGCTCGCGCAATATCTGCGGCCCGTATGAAGTGCACCCCAATAAACACATCTGCTGCGCGGCGGGGCACCCGGAAAATAAGCTGCAGAAGACAGGCCACGCAAGCTGGTGCGAGGGGCCGGACGGGCGCTGGTTTATAGCGTTTTTGTGCGGCCGGCCGGCCGACGGGAAGAACTGCATACTCGGCAGGGAAACCGCTATAAACGAGATGATTTGGGAAGACGGCTGGCCGTACCTTAAGAACAAGTCGCTGCTCGCGGACGAGAATTTCGTGGGGTACGGCGAAAAGAAGGAACGCAAGGTCTGCGAGTACCAGTTCGGTAGCCCGGAATTTCATCTGAACTTCAATACCTTAAGAGCTCCGGCGAAGTACATGCTTGGGGCGAATAACACGCTCAGATTATACGGCGCGGAGTCGCCTTACTCCAACCAGCATCAGGCGATGTTCGTCCGGCGGCAGACTGACTTCGATTTTGAGGTAACTACGCGGCTTACGCTGCCTTTTCATAGATTCCAGCAGTACGCGGGGCTCATATACCGGTATGACGAGAACCACCAGTATCTGCTGAAAATGGGCTTCGACGAAGCCGCGGGCAGGCAGGCGCTCGGCATAATGGCGATAAAGGACGGCGAATACAGTGCGCCGCTCGCAGGGAAAGAAATACATATCGAGGGCGATACCGTGTGGCTGCGCATAACGGGGAAAGGTGTGAGGGCGGCGTTTTCATATTCACAGGACGGTAAGGCTTTTACGGATATCGGTTACGATATCGACGCTTCGATACTGTCGGACGACCACTGCTACGGATTCACGGGCGCGTATGTGGGCATGGCGGCGTACGACCTTTACGATCATACGTCTTACGCCGACTTTACGTATTTTTGCTACAGGGCGCGTAGCCGATCCATCCCGTGATCAAGCGGCCCGCAGGGGCCGTAAAAATAAATAAGGGGGGTATGTTGTTATGACGGATGCGACAAAGCAGGCGCTGGCCGGCCTGCGCGATTTTTCCACGCTCAAATGGTACATTATCCCGCTGCTGTGCTTCGTATTCTACATCTACATGAAGGAAATAGGCAAAGCGCGGAAGACGCACAACTGGGACCCTGTGTTTGCGGCGCTGGCCGTGTTCGGCCTCGATTTCTTCAACGAAACGTGGAACGGCTGGGTGCTCGCGCTATCGGGCCGCTCCGCGGTCTGGACCGCGCCGGGCGATACCGCGCTGCGCGTAACTGTAGGCTGGAACATAGAGATAATATTCATGTTCCTGATACTCGGGTATGTTTACTACTATTCGCTTTCCGAAACACGTGACAAAAAGATACTCGGCATAAACGAAAAATGGGTGATAGCCATAGTGTATACCGCCATATGCGTGGCGGTGGAGTGCATACTCAACAGCGGCGGCCTTCTCATATGGGAATACCCCTTCTGGAACCGCACGTTCGCGGGAGTCTGGCTCATATACCTTTTCGGCTATTTCATATTCTTTTTGGGAGCGCTCGTCATCATCAGCCTGAAAAAGATGAAGAGCAAGCTGACTATGCTCGGCATCATTTACGCCGTGCCCATAGCGATGAACGTTATTGCGTGCATACTGGGCTGGAGTTATTAGAGAAAAGTATTTATATACTTTCGTTGATATGGAGGCGGACAGGCAGTAACTATTTGTTTAAAGGCCAATCGAAAGAAAGTGATGAAATATTTAATTAAATCCGGCAGGATAAATATAAGGGCAACTCAGGAAAGCGATTTGAATTTTGTCGTTGAATCGGAACGAGATCCTGAAAACGCGCCGTATATAGGGCAATGGGATATAGGGCTGCACAGAAAGGCTTTATCAGATAATGATATTTTACATCTGATTGTTGAAGATGCAGAAACGTGCAATCCGGTCGGGCATGTCATCATAGCGGGGATTAAGAATATTTCTCACAATATCGAGTTTAAAAGGATCGTAATACGTGAAAAAGGAAAAGGACTTGGGAGGGAGACGCTTAGATTGGTCAAAAAGGCAGCGTTCGAGACTCTGAGTGCGCACAAACTATGGCTCGATGTAAGATATAAAAATCAAAGGGCGCGGCACGTATACCGGTCAGAGGGATTTATTGAAGAAGGGATATTACGGGAGCATATTCTTTATAACGGATCATGGGAATCCTTAGTAGTAATGTCGATCTTAAAAAGCGAGTACGAAGCCGGTCAATAAACAAAGCCTGTTTGCTGCGTAAGGGGAAAGATTCAAACTTGTTATCGTTGTAATGTTTCATTTAATCTATATTATTAACTCGAAGCTTTCATGAAAGATATAAGGAGGAATAATTAATGAGCGATAAAGTTAAATGCGCCGCGGGCGGCGGCGCCGTCTACGGGCTGGGGTTCATAGGAGCGGCAATATATTTTATCTCTACTGCGGCCACATTTTGGATGGGAGTGCTGGGGTTTCTTAAAGCCATAGTATGGCCGGTGTTTCTCGTCTATGAGGCCATGAAACATCTGGGGATGTAACGGAGGCGCGGCAGCTTCCGTACAATTTGCATATATGCCCGGAACCATACTAAGGGAGCGTTTTAATCTGCTTTTTACGTTACGCCGCCTGAATTTTCAGGCGGCTTTACTTTTCGCTCCCGGGCGCTCCGGCAAAGCCCTGAATACAGTCAGCCATTGCTTTATCGGCGCAGCTATCAATAAAGCGCCGGGTCATGTATGCGTTTGACATAATCAAAAATCGCTGTTATCATGATGAATAAATTGCCAGACCATGTCGAAAGGAAGCGACAGCGTTGAAGCCTTATTTGTATATAGCGAAAACGAAAATATTATCCGCGTTGGCGTACAGGTTCGACGTTATTTCTTCAGTTGCGGTGCAATGCCTTATCGTTATCACCACGTCGTTTTTCTGGGCGGCCGTTTACGGCGACCGCCAGTCTGCGATGGGAGTTACGAAAGAGCAGATGCTCACGTATACGATAATGTCCGTAATGCTGGCGTGCTTATTTACCGCAAATGTGGAAAACAGGGTGATGCAGAGCGTAAGGAGAGGCAGCGTCGCCCTCGATATGCTCAAACCGATAAGCGTTTTCGGCATATACCTCGCTGAAGACGTAGGCGCTGTGGCGGTAGCGCTGTTCCAGAACGCGGCGCCGCTGCTGCTCGTCTCGTGCCTTCTGATACAGGTGCCCGTGCCGGCGTCGGCCTTGAGTTTCCTGCTGTTTTTACTTAGCGCCGTTTTGAGCTATCTTATCAACTGGCTGATAACGGCATGTTTTTCGATGATATCGTTTTTCGTGATAAGCATAGGGCCGCTTCACCAGATAAAGAACGTGCTTATACGGATATTATCGGGAAGCGTGGTACCGCTGTGGTTCTTCCCCGAAAGCCTTCAGGGAGTGCTCCGGTTCCTGCCCTTTATGTATATCTACCAGCTGCCGCTGAGCATCTATATAGGCAAGCTCGGGCCTTCGGAGATATTGGCCCAAGTCGGGCTGCAGCTTGCGTGGCTGCTGATATTATACGGCGTTTTCAAACTGATACAGAAAAAAGTATTCAGGAACGTATTGATACAGGGAGGCTGACGTTTGATATCGAGTTTAAAGCACCATTTTACGGTGGCCGCCCACCTGATGAAAATGTCTGTACAGACGTCGCTGGAATACCGGGCCGAGATCGTTGGGTGGCTGTTTGCAAACCCTATACAGTTTGTTTTCGGCTTAGCCACTATCAAATTCGTGATAGCCGAATTCGGCACGCTCGGAGGGTGGACTTTCGGGGAGCTGGCGTTTTTGTACGGATTAGCAGTGCTGAGCCACGGGCTGTCGGTGATCCTTTTCGTGCAGACATGGTGGATGGGAAGCGCGATACTCGACGGCGAATTCGATATACTTATGCTGCGGCCCATGAACGTGCTGTTCCAGTTCTTCTTTGACAGGTTCAATATAATTGGGATAACCGACCTTATACCGGGGGTCGTGATATTCATATACGGATGCACGGAAGTCCGTTTTGTCTGGTCGTTTGTGAATATACTGATGCTTGTTTCGGTGCTTATCGGCGCTACGCTCATTCGCGGGGCCGTCTATCTGCTGACAGGCTCTCTGGCTTTCTGGACAAAGAGCCGCAACAGTTTTGCCATTACTAATATGATTGTGTTCGACCAGATGACAAAGTATCCTCTGTCTATATACCCGAGGGCGATACAGATGATATTTACTTTCCTCATACCCTTGGGGTTCATAGCCTTTTATCCGGCAAACGACTTCTTAGGCAAAAGCGGCGATATATTTTCCGGCTTATTGCCGTGGATAGCGCTGGCCGTAGGGGTATTCGTGTTTTGGGCGGCCACGCGGGTATTCCGCAGGGGGCTTAAAAAATACGAGAGCGCAGGATCGTAAAAAAGCCTTCACCTCGAGGGGAAGGTGCCCAGTACATAACATTAGAGAAATCAGCAGCTTTTTATTTCTGTGATCCGATAGAAATAGTGAACGAGTAAATAAGAAAGGTTGTGTACTGGGCGGATGAGGTGTTATTCCCGGGCAAGCGTAATAATATACACCTCATCAGTCAGACACTTGATTGGGGGCGTCATTTTTAGGATTTCAATCTGGTGTCTGACAGCTTCCCCTCAAGGGGAAGCCA
>CAZDZY010000021.1:0-36630 GCA_964510055.1 uncultured Christensenellaceae bacterium | reverse complement strand
CTGACCAGCTGGTGTTCAGCGGCCTGCACTACGGCGACGCGTTCCCGGCTGCCCCGGCGATAACGCCGGAAAACGGCTGGACGTTCGACGGCTGGCCGGAACTGCCTGAAACGGTGACGGACAACGCATCATACACAGCAACATATACTCAGATAGATTATACGGTAACGTTCAACGTCGGCGAACACGGGAGCAGCTCTGACCAGCTGGTATTCAGCGGCCTGCATTACGGCGACGATTTCCCGGCTGCTCCGGCGATAATTGCGGAGAACGGCTGGACGTTCGACGGATGGCCGGTACTGCCCGCAACTGTGACGGACAACGCATCATATACAGCGGCATATACTCAGATAGATTATACGGTAACGTTCAACGTCGGCGAATACGGGAGCAGCTCTGACCAGCTGGTGTTCAGCGGCCTGCACTACGGCGAGGCGTTCCCGGCTGCCCCGGCAATAACCGCGGAGAACGGCTGGACGTTCGACGGCTGGCCGACCCTGCCCGAGACTGTCACTGATAACGCGGTATACACCGCAACATATACGCAGATAGATTACACGGTAGAGTTCAACGTCGGCGAACACGGCAGCAGCATGGATACGCTCGTATTCAGCGGCCTGCATTACGGCGAGGCGTTCCCGGCTGCCCCGGCAATAACGCCGGAGAACGGCTGGACGTTCGACGGCTGGCCGGAACTGCCTGAAACGGTGACGGACAACGCGGTATACACCGCGCAGTATACTGTGAACCAATACACGATAACGTTTGACAGCGCAGGCGGCACGCCTGTAGCCGATATGAAAGCGGATTACGGTTCGGCTCTTATCGCGCCCGCAGACCCGACGAAAGAAGGGTACACGTTCAACGGATGGAGCCCGGCATTCCCTGCTAATATGCCTTTGAACGGAATGACATTAACAGCACAGTGGACTGTGAACCAGTACACGATAACGTTCAACAGCGCGGGCGGAACGCCTGTAGCAAGTATGACCGCGGATTACGGCTCGCCGCTGACCGCGCCTGCGGCTCCCACGAAGAGCGGTTTTACATTCGCCGGCTGGAAACCTGCATTCCCGGCAACGATGCCTTTAGGTGGAGCGAAGCTGACCGCGCAGTGGAAAAGGAATATAATCACTTTTGACAGCGCAGGCGGAACGCCTGTTGACAGTATAATTGCCGACTTCGGGGCAGTGCTTAAACAGCCGGCAGACCCGACGAAAGACGGGTATACGTTCGCGGGATGGAAACCTGCGTTCCCGGCCAAGATGCCTTTCGGCGGAGCGAGGCTGACCGCACAGTGGAAAGCGAACCGGTATACTATCACGTTTAACAGCGCAGGCGGGACGGCGGTAAACAGCATAACGGCGGATTACGGGGCAAAAATCACGGCGCCTGGAGACCCTGTAAAGGAAGGATATACTTTTATCGGCTGGAGCCCTGAGTTACCTGATACAATGCCTCTTGGCGGAGCGAAAGTAACTGCCCAATACATTGCGAACATGTTCAAGGTAATATTCGTCGATTACAACGGTTCCGTAATAAAAGAAGAGGACGTCGAATACGGCGCCGACGCGGAAGCGCCCGCCGGCCCCGCAAGAGAAGGCTGCATATTTACAGGATGGGATAAAGAGTTTACAGGCATCACAGCTGATACTACAGTGACGGCGCAATATGAAGCGGCGCTTGCTGTTATAGAGACAGGCGAACAGAACGGGAACCCGGCAGTTATAGTGAGCGATGATGGGGCCCTTGACATTACCGAGGCAGTCATAGAGGGAGAAAAGGCGACTGTAAACCCTGATAACACGATAACGATCGAATTTCCGGACGGAATAAAGACGGGAGACTTCGAGATAGCGCTGAAGCTTGCCGACGGCACCGACATCAATGGGACGGTTACGATAACAGACGAACAGATCGCAGCGATGGTATACAATTTTGATAAGAACGGCCCGCCCGTCTGGCTGTGGATAGCAGTCGGCGCGTTTGCATTTATAGTGGTGATATTCATAATACTGTTTGTAAGGCGCAGGCGGTATGAAGGATATCACGAAGCATAAGAGCAATAGCGTAAATCTGCTGCCAACAGATCAAGTTATAGAAATGCCCCGTTCAGATTATGAGCGGGGCATTATTGATGTCATCAAACTAAGATCTGCGGCATATTCAGATCCGATATCATACGTCATTGACCCTTAGGCTTATATCTGTCGATATAAGTCTGCATCTCCGCGTCGGATAGTTTAAACCATTTTTTGAGTTGTTTGAATACGGTTTCTCTCCGCTGCGCGATAGCGTCGCGAAGATTCTGTATTTCCTGATGCCATACTTCCATGCTCTTAGGCCTGCCGAATCTTTGGATATTCAATACCATCTCGGGCTCCATCTGCGCTACCATTTCATCGTATATACCGAATACGCGTTCATCGCTGAACTGAGTATATGCGAGCTCAAAGAACCTGTTGATAAACTTTTCGCGCCACGCTTTGTTTTTGACCAGCCCGCAGAATATATCCTGATAAGTTATTTTAAAGTCTCCGCACTTGGGGCTGTAAAAAAAGTATCTGTTGAAAACGTCCGGGCTTTTTGGCGGAAGACTGGGTATAACAGGCCTGAACTCCATCGACCAGTCGAGGTCATACAGTAAAGGCCGCCATTTATGCGAATAGTCCGTTGTACGCCAGAACTTCTGGTTTATCACGTCGCGGTTGCCGAAATAGATCTGCGTAGCCACATAGTCGATACACGAATCGACGTCGACATACTTTGCGAATTCCGCGAACACTTTATCGTCTGCGAGATCCCATGTGCGCGCTATCTTCCGTATATGCAGGAACTCTTCGGTGCTGCCGTAAACTTCCTCGTCGTTACGGTAAACCACTTCAACGTCGCTTTCTTTTACACCGTAATGAGATATCAGGTAGTCCATATTCTGTTTCTCATCCAGATCAAACAATCCGTAGTATTCTCCGTTTACATACGCCACTACCAGCTTTGTCTCAATGATATCGATATTCAATCCCTTATAAAGCTTGTTGAAAAATGAGTCGCGTATTCTTGCCCTCTTGTTGTCCTGGCCCGAATTTCTTAAGTTAAGCGTTGTAAAAGACGTAATGCTGCAGTCGTCAAAGAACGGGTAAACAACATTCTTTTGCCCGTATGCGCCTCTTAAACGTATCCGGAGTGAATTTTGAGGGTTATCTATGGATGCTCTTCCGCCTGTTGTGAACCCCGACGGGAACGAAACGCCCAACGTGCCGTCAGTCTCGAAATATTCCACGTTGACGGCAAATTCACTTGAATAACTCCTGTTATTCGTATCGATTACTTCATTAACTTCGGAAGGCTCCCCGTTTATGCAGAAGACCGGAAGGGTGTGGGGGGCATTGAACAAATATGTCGCGGTGTTGATAGAGCTAGGCAAAAGCCCGTCGGCATACGCCGCGGCCCTAACGGGAGTATTTGAACTTATAGTGACCGGGGCGGTATATCTTGCGGAGTTTTTATCCGGCATTGAGCCGTCGGTCGTGTAATATATCTTAGCGCCGGGAGTATCGCACGATATACTTAGCTCAAATGGTTTTGACTTATATAGCCCCGTTTCTGAAAAATACGGTTTTTGCACATAACCGCTCAAGCGCTCCCCGGAGTTTTTTGCGTCCCTGGTCGGTGCGTCGAAGAATACTCTCTTTCTATCGTTGTCTATTCTTCCGCTGGTGATGCCGGCCTGAAGCACTCCCGATTCAAAAACGTCTATTATCCTGCCGTCCGGGTCATATAAAGCTATTGTCTCTCCCGAAGGGGATATGCCGAAACCGGCGATATCCGTTTCCGCTCCGGCGCCGGCCGAGGTCTCGACGACAAAATAATCTTTCGGCTTTATCGTACCCTCCGGTATAGTCCATTTGACGCCGTCACTCCCCGATAAGCCATATCCCGTAAGGTCTATATCATCGCCCGAGCCGTTGTACAGCTCTATCCAGTCGTTTTCATTGCTCAAGGGTTCATTCGCTGCGCATACTTCGCTTATATATAACCCGTTTGAGTTAAAAGACCCTGACAGCGAGGGGTCTCCAAGTCCTTCCGCGTTTTTGCTTCCGGGCGTCGGATACGTGTAATACTCCGGCTTCCCGCTTTCATCGCGCCCTGCTGAAACGTTTTCTCCAATCGTTTCAGGCAGCGTCAGGCTATCTGTCCTCATGCCCGTTATATTTGTAAGGTATACCTTCTCTCCGGCTGAAAGCCTGAACGAAGCGTTAAGTTCCCCTTCTTTTCCCTGCTTTCCCGAAAGAAATACTATTTTATAGCTGTTCTGCTCAATAACGATATCCGGAAAAGCCCACTTGAAGAGGTCGTTCTCGTCATCCGACAGGAAATATCCTTTAAGGCTGATGCTGCTATCGCTCGGGTTGTATATTTCCGCCCACTCGCAGCGGTCGCCGTCGGCATCGCAGACGCTGTATTCGTTTATCGGGAGCACCTCGTTAATACGCACCGGGTCGGAGTTATCCATGCTGCTTCTCGCAACTGAAGATAAAGTGTCTTCCGAGTTTTTTTCTCCTTTTGTCGGGTATGCGGTATAAAGGCCGTCCCCCAATACCGATATCCCGCCAGGCATATCTTTGTCCCATTTAAAGCTGCCAAGGCAGAGGCCCGTCACATCATAAAGGTATATCGAGCTATCCGTGCCGCCCAGCTTAAAAGAAGCGTTCATCCCGCCTTTGCCTAGGCCCGCGCCCGAAAGGTCTACCGCGGCGTATTCGCCGGGCTCCAGCATCTGTCCGGGGAAATGCCATTTTGTCTTATCGCTCCCGGTGTCGGTCAAACAATAGTTTCCCAGATATATGTCTGAATCGCCCGGATTATATACTTCTGCCCATGCTTCACCGCCGCTTGCTTTCGGAAGCACTTCGGATAACACCAGCGCTCCGTTTCCGACCAGTGTTTTGAGCTCATCTTCGTTCATTATTTTTTCCGAGTTTTGGCTTCCCGGAGTCGTTTCCGTGCAGAAGCCGTAGGTGCCGTCTTCTTTTCTCGCATAAGATATGTCGGTATACAGCGCCGGCACGTTGAGTTCGGCTACGGCCGAGCCGCCGGGACTTAAAAGGTACAATGTCTCGCCTGATGAAGAAATCCCGAAATTTACGAAACACGTGCCGCTGTCTTTAGGAACATAACCCTTTTCAGCATAGATGACGAGATATCCGCCTTTTTTTATAACCGCATTATCAAGCCTGGTCCCCGCAGATCTATTGTTGTCGGTCAACCTGTATCCCGAAAGGTCTATATCTTCGCTTGAGGAGTTATATAGCTCTATCCAGTCGGGCGAACCTGCTTCCCCGATGCCGATCGGCTGTGAATTTCCTGACACTACTTCATTGAATATTATTGAACCTTTTGAGTTCGATGTACCCGCGGTCGATAAAAGAAGTACGGCTGCGGCAGTAATTATTATTAAGATCAATGCTATTGTAATTAGAAATTTTCTTTTGCCAGGGAGATTTTCGTTTAATGAATCAGACATATGTCAAATAGATCCCTTATCGTAATAATAAAATATTTTACTCTATCGTTCATAATATAACAATAGAAATGTTGTATATGTTACATTTTGATGCTATATTCTGTTTATACATGTTGTAAAAGGAAGATAAAAAATAAATAGTGGCTTATAATCAAAAGACGGTTTATAATATTAAAACGGTTAAATATATAAAAACAGGGTATATAAATAAGCAGTGAATCATGCACTGAAAAGTATAAATTTGAATATTGAGTTATAAAGTAAGAAGGTTTTCCTGGGCGGTACTCTAACAAGGCAATATTAAAGTATAGTTGGGATTCATTCTCTGCAGGCAATTAACCTTAATAAATTGACGAGGATTGATATATGCAAAAAGCAAAAGTGATAAAAATAGCAGGGCTGGCGGTACTTGCGATAGCGGTAGTTATAGTCGGGGTGCTCATTTTCCCAAGGCCCGTCATGGCGCCGGAAGAGCAAAGCCCGTCTCCGACGGCAACAGAGTCGGTAAGTGCGACTGCCGGGGAGGTAGAACCTACTCCAAGTGTCAGGTTAGCATACGTGCCCGATCCGGAAGAACTGCAGGAGATACCCAGTATAAGCACCCTTGAGTTGATTGAAGGTTATATCGTTTCTTCGGAGCAGGAGGGAAACTTGAAGGTAAGCTGGCCTGCGGTAGAGGATGCGGATTATTATGTATTATGCGTATTGGATGATTCAGACGAAATATTGCAAAAAGACATTTTGAAGATAGAAATAATCGAATGGGAATTCCCTGATTTTCAAGGCGCTTCAGTAATGTTGCTTTGTTATAAGGACATGGGGGAGGACAGTGCTCAGGATGATATGCTCATAGGAGCCTATGTGGAAAACATATCCCCTGCCGCCACTCAAAAGCCGACTTCTTCTACTCCAAAACCGGCTTCTTCTACTCCAAAACCGACTTCTTCTGAACCGAAAAACAAGTATATGATAATCGTCGATAAAGCAGACCATGCTTTTGCTGCTTTTACATATGATGAAAACGGAAAATATACGAAAAAGGTCAAAGAATTTCCGTGCGCTCTCGGAAGATCCAGCAGAATGACCCCTACCGGCGAATTTGAAATAAGCAACAAAGGCAGATGGAAGACCTGGAGCGGTGATAAGTTTTCACCTTATTATACGCGCTATACCAGCGGCTTGTATTTCCACGGTCCCATTTATGATGAAAAGGACGGGAGCACGATGTTCCCCGACTCGTATGAAGAGATAGGAACCAACGCTTCCGCGGGGTGCGTACGGACGACTACCGCCGGAGCGTACTGGGTCTACGCACACTGCCCGGCAGGCACAATCGTAAAGATAGTTGCAAGCAGCGATCTCGTATCATGGCCCGGAAAGCCTGCGATAGACCCCAACTTCCCGACATGGGACCCGACAGACCCGGATAAGCCGGAAAAGCCCGAGCCGACTCCAACTCCGTCTCCGTCTGAGTCTGTGGTGCCGTCTCCGTCTGAGTCTGCGGCGCCGTCCGATTCACCGTCTGTATCGCCGTCTGACGCGACGTCTCCTTTGCCATGACGCTGTTCGCGACGTTTCCATTGGATCATAACGGATAATTACTGATCACATATTATTTCAAATCAGGGGGACGCAATAACATGAGAATCCGCCATATAACAATACTTGCGGTCGTAGTAATAATGCTCTCATCGTGTTCGGGCAGCCTGACAGTGCAGACTGCGGATGCAGAAAAGCCGGTGAAGACGACCGCAGCGCCGACCGTAAAGGAAACTTCAAAGTCTGCAGTAAACGAGCCTACGCCCATAACGGCAATCGGAGAATCCACGCCGGAGCCGTCGTCTATGGTAAAACCGCCGGATATCGGCAATGATTACTACATCATCGTTGATAAGGAAGACCATGCGTTCGGAATATTCGAATGCGGAGAGGACGGAAAGCCGGGCCTGCTGGTCGAAACGTTTCCGTGCGCGCTGGGGAGGTCGAGGAGGTTGACTCCCACCGGGACTTATAAGACCGGGAAAAAGATCCTTTGGAAGAGGTGGACGGGATATAGCCCTGACAGATATTCCCCATATGCTACTTATTATACTTATTCAAAATCGAGTTATCACGGCGGGCTGTATTTCCACGGGCCTATGTACTCCTCGAAGAAACTTAATAAGCTGATAGCAAGTACGTACGAGGAGATAGGCACGAACTCCACAAGCGGCTGTGTACGCACCACCACGGGGGGCGCGTACTGGGTATATACTTACTGCAAGGCGGGAACTGTTGTCGAGATAGTTAACAGCAGCGACCTCGTATCATGGCCCGGCCTTACGGCAATCGATACTGATCTCCCGCGCTGGGACCCGACAGCTCCTGATAAACCGTCGGCGCCTGCAGAACCGTCAGAGGAACCGACTCCGTCTCCATCTCCGTGAAACTGGCCGGGACGGTTTTCAGAAATAATAATTGGCGGTGGTGAAATTATTATTTAGCAGGGGGTAGTTTACATGATGAGCCGCCAGGTAAGTTCGGGGCATGGAAAAAGAAAAGTATTTCGGGGCGTAATTGCTGCTGCGGCAGCGGTCTTGCTGCTCGCGTCGTGCTCGAGTACAGTGACTTCTCAAGGACAGGCGCCTGCGCAGGAAAAATCGTATTGCATAGTGGTGGACAAGCAAGACCATGCATTCGGCGTATTCCAGAAGGACGTAAAAGGGGAATACTCAATATTGGTGGAGACTTTTCCCTGCGCACTGGGGAGGTCGGACAGGATGACGCCGACCGGTACGTTTAAAACGGGCGACAAGGGGCGCTGGAAGACCTGGGACGCCTACGAAACCAATGAATATTCTCCTTATTATACGTATTACACATACGTGGATGAAGGCTATACAGGGGGATTATACTTCCACGGCCCGCTTTACACCGATAAAACAGGGGATACGCTTATCTCCGAATCATATGAGGAGATAGGCACGGACGCCACGAGCGGGTGCGTGCGCACCACCGTGGCAGGCGCGTATTGGATATATAAGAACTGCCCCAAAGGCACAGAGGTCAAGATAACAGCCCAAAGCGATCTCGTTTCATGGCCGGGGCTCGATGCCATTGACAGCGATTTTCCGAATTGGGATCCCACCGATCCCGGCAAGCCGGAATAATAAACCGGCCTCGGTTTCCAAACAACAATTGGTGGTGTATTAATTTAATCAGGGGGACATAAAGAAACATGAGGATCCGCTACATTTTTATACTTGCTGCTTTAGTGATGCTGTTCTCGTCGTGCTCCGGCGAGGGATTAGCCATACAGACAGCTGCGGAGACGCCGGATGAGGCGGCTGTAACGCAGACAGCAGAGGCGGCGCCCACGCCGACGGTGAGTGAACCGACGCCCACGCCGACGGTGAATGAACCGACGCCCACGCCGGCGCCTACGGTAAAGCCGCCGGATATCAATAACGACTATATTGTCATCGTTGACAAAGAAGACCACGCATTCGGGATATTCGAGCGCGGCGAAGACGGAAAGCCTGGCTTGCTGGTCGATACATTTCCCTGCGCGCTCGGGAGGTCGAACAGGATGACCCCTACGGGCACATATAAAACCGGAGAAAAACAACGGTGGAAGATATGGTCCAACAATATACACGCCCAATATTCGCCCTATGCCACCTATTATACATACGGCAGCAAAGACTATACGGGCGGGTTGTATATCCACGGGCCGGAGTATACCAAAAAGGACCCGTCAAAACTTTATAAGAAAACGTACGACGAGATAGGCACGGACCATACCAGCGGCTGCGTACGCACTACGACGGCAGGCGCGTACTGGGTATACACTTACTGCAAAGAGGGGACTGTTATAGAGATCGTTAAAAGCAGCGACCTCGTTTCGTGGCCGGGCCTCCCGGAGATGGATCCGGATTATCCCACATGGGATCCTACGGACCCAGATAAGCCCAATTGACGATTCTGGTATAATCGTATACAATAGTGAAATAATTTATTGTTGCTGGTGAAATCAGATTACAGGAGTATATTATATTATGAAGACTCGTTTATTTGCAGCGCTTACAGCGCTTATGCTGATACTTGCGCTGGCCGCGTGCGGACAGCCCGTTTCGCAGAACTCGGCGCCGGTCATGGGAACGTTCGGAGAAAAAGACCTTGTTTTTGCATATAACGGAGCGGAATACCCTCTGCTTTCCGATGTGGCGCCCCTGCTCGAAGCATTAGGCCCCGATTATACGATGGATGGTTCCCCGAGCTGCGTATATCCGCAATTTGGCGATGATAAGACTTTCGCGTATGAGAATATAGAAATGCAGACCAATCCGACGAAGGACGGCAAAGACATATTTTATGAGATAGATATCTTCGGCGGCGATTATGCTACCAACAAGGGCATAAAGATAGGCAGCACGCAAGAAGAAGTAAAGGCAGCCTACGGGCCCGGCGGTTTCGAAAAAGACGGACTTTACATATATAACATATCGGGCGACGCAAACGATATCAAGAGCCCGTCTCTGGGTTTTCAGATAGATGACGGTGCCGTATCCTGGATCTCATATTATTACCCGACTAATTTGACCTGACAGCCAGAGGTAATTTATGGTATTCAGTTCGACAGTATTTTTGTTTCTTTTTTTGCCTATTGTCTTTTTAGCCAATAAGATATTGCCCGAAAAGGCAAGGAACCCGCTGCTTACAATAACCAGCCTGTTTTTCTACGGTTGGGGCGAGCCGATATACGTACTTCTGATGATATTGTCGGTGGCCGTAAACTATTTGCTTGCGCGGGGCATGGGCCGCTGTTTTGAGAAAAACATATCAGCCAAGGCATGGCTTGTGATATGCGTTATATTCAATATCGGCATGCTGTTTGTGTTCAAATACACTAATTTCTTCGTTGACAACATAAACGGCATATTCAATCTATCAATTCCGTCGCCAAATATCCGGCTGCCTATAGGCATATCGTTCTTTACGTTCCAGGCGATGTCTTATGTACTTGACGTTTATATGGGGACAAGCAAGGCGCAGAAGAGCCTATGGAACATACTGCTTTATATATCGTTCTTCCCGCAGCTCATCGCGGGCCCTATTGTCAAATATCACGATATAGACCTGCAGATACAGAAGAGGACCGAGAGCCCGCAGATGACGGCGGACGGGTTGAAGCGTTTTACCGTCGGATTAGCTAAAAAACTTATCGTCGCCAACGCAATGGGCAGCGTGGCCGATAAAGTATTCGCGCTGGCTCCGGGCCAGGTCAACATAGCTATTGCGTGGCTCGGCGCTTTGACTTATGCTTTGCAGATATACTTCGATTTCTCGGGTTATTCGGACATGGGCATCGGG
Source organism: uncultured Christensenellaceae bacterium (assembly GCA_964510055.1). GTDB lineage: Bacteria > Bacillota > Clostridia > Christensenellales > SZUA-584 > DTFZ01. Next base: position 25,754 of record CAZDZY010000021.1, on the reverse strand, counting down.
CTGGCGAAGATGTTTGGATTCGACCTGCTCGAAAACTTCGATTATCCTTATACTTCCTCGAGCATTAAAGTATTCTGGAGGAAATGGCATATATCGCTTTCGACATGGTTCAAGGAATACCTATATATACCGCTTGGCGGCAATAGAAAAGGGGAATTCCGCACAGCAGTTAACCTTATAATCGTCTTTTTCTGCACCGGCCTCTGGCACGGCGCAGAATGGACGTTCGTCGTCTGGGGCATGATGCACGGCCTGTTCCTTATGCTCGAGCGGCTGGGGGTAATAAAGCCGGATAAGTTTCCGAGGCCGCTCGGTAATGTATATACTCTGCTCGTCGCTGTGACCGCCTTTACTATATTCAGGGCGACAACGCTTACGCAGGGGTTCGATTTTATAGCGAAGATGTTTACGGGCTTTACGACGGACGCCGCTATGCAGGCATTTCTCTCGAAAACGCTTACTGTAAATGTGATAGTTATTGGAGCTATAGGGATCATAGGCTCAACGCCGCTTTTCAAAAACATCTATTATAAGCTCAGGGAAAGCAGGAAACTGAATTCATATGTATTCGAGATAGGTTCTATGACGGCTACGCTTGCGCTGCTTATGCTCTGCATTATGGCTGTTTCCAGCCAGACGTATAACCCATTCATATATTTCAGGTTCTAAAGGGATAAAACATGAAAAAAGTATTGAACATAATATTTATAACTATATTCTTCGGGATGTGCGCCGTCCCTCTCATCGGTATATTGCTCGGACATAAGAACGTAAACGCCGAGAAACGCGCGCTTGCGCCGGCGCCCCAACTAATAACAAAGGATGGCGTCAACACCGAGTATACACGGGAGTTCGACGATTATTTTACAGATAATTTCGCGTTCAGGCCTAACCTTGTTACGCTCTACGCAGAGCTGAATTCAGCGCTGCTTGGGGAATCCATCTCCGACCAGGTCATAATCGGGAAAGACGACTGGCTGTTTTTTGAACCTACGCTAGGCGATTATATGAAGACAGGCGCGCTTTCAGGCAACGCGATAAGCCGCCTTGCGGATACGCTCGAAATGCAGCGCGATTACGTGGAAAGCAGGGGAGCGGCGTTCATATTCACGGTAGCTCCAAATAAGGCTTCAATATACGGGCAGTATATGCCGGACAGATATATGGTGCTTGGCAGCGCGAACAATGTTGAAAACCTGTTTTCGCAGCTTGACGCGAGGGGATTCGAATATGTCGACCTTTTCAAGGCGTTGCGCGGCAGCGAAACACAGCTTTATCACAAGCTGGACACGCATTGGAACAACGCTGGAGCGCTGGTCGGCTACAACGCCTTGCTCGGCAGGGTGAGCCAGCTTAAACCGGAGTTTACTTTTAACACGCATAACGAGCTTACCCCGACGCTGGAGAAGACATGGGAGGGAGACCTTTCCGGGATGCTTTATCCGGCAGCGGGCTTGCTTGACGGCCAGTACGTTTACGCCATAGAAAAGGAATATAAAACTGACCAGCCTATGAGGTCGCTTGAAGACCTTACTATAATGACACAAAGCGATAATGGAAAGCTCGATCTTGTAATGTTCAGGGATTCGTTCGCGAACGCTCTAATACCGCTCATGTCCAATGAGTTTGCGTCTATCTCTTATTCCAGGTCAGTGCCTTACGATTACAGCTTTTTAAACGAGGATACAGACGTTGTTATACTGGAGATAGTCGAGAGGAACATACCCGAAATGCTGGGCAGCGCGCCGCTGATGCCCGCCCCCCAAACGCAGATAAGCGCCGCCCTTAAGCCGGCAGATATGGATATCAAGCTCGAAACGCAAGACTTGGGAGACTATATTAAGATAGCGGGGATAGCCCTGCCGCCCGGCTATGGCAGCGATAAGGATTATAATATCTTTATAAGGCTGAGTTCCGGAGGAAAATCATATACTTTTAAGCCTTTCCCGATACTCGAGAAGGACCAGTTTGAAGATTACGCGGACAACGCTAACGCAGCGTTCAGCATGATGGCTGCGAAAAATGAATTGCCGCCCGGAGATTACACCGTAGAGGTGATCGTCACGGACGGCAAAGAGTATTATATCGATTCCGCCGAAGGTGTCGTCAGTCCTGGTCGCTAGGCGGCGCTTCGGTGCCCGGCTTCGGGAACACAACATAATCGGGCAGAGTTGTCAGCGGGCCTTCGGCATTCTTTGAGGCCAGAAACGCTTCGTATTCATCGCCGGGTATCCACTGCAGGTCAGCCGCGAGGTCGTAATCCAACACCATAAATTTTAATTTGTTGCTGTCGTTGAAATGCCACCATTCCGAATTTATTATGGCAAAGCCGCACTGTTTCATGATCTTCGCCATATACGCGACATTCCTTTTAGCTTCCGCGCTTCTTTTCGGGACATCGAGTATCCCCGGGTATTTTTTAAGCGCGGTATTATATTCGTCGCTGCCTACCTCCATCTTCGATATATCGGGCAAATCGCGGCGCGAAGACACATCGAACGTATGCATCTTCGAATACATCGGTATCAGCTCCCCGTCTGTAAGGCTTTCCAGCGTTATATCGACCGCCGCGCCCCTGTTATGGGTGGAAGCGCCTCTCGCCGGGTTCATCACGAAACTGCCGTTGCGCACGATATTAAATAGCTCCACCGACACCGAATAAGGCCGGTATCCGTCGTAAAGCCTTATCCTGTAGCCGTCTTTCATAAACATATCGTTTGCGGCTTTTAGTTTTTCGGCGGTCTCCCTCTGGAGCAGGCAGGCGCCTGCCGGGTAAAACTTCTTTTTGAGAACGTTATCCTGCGAAGCCCACGTAAGCCATATCCTTATTTCGGGGCATATGTAGCGTACATCCACCATATCGCTCACATATGTCTCTTTGCCGACGGTAGCGGTAAGCGCGGGCACATAAGCGTATTTTATGGGCACGTTTGCTACGTAAGAAGCGAAAACATACCCCTCGTCTCCGTTGTATGATATCTTATGCCAGACATCCCCCTGCTCAACGATAGTTACCAGGTCGCCATTATGCAGTGCACCGAGTATATTTGTATTGGTGCCCGGCCCGCTGCGCACATTCACCGTACCGTCTATTTTTGTGGTTTTTATGCATGGAGCGGGCGTAGGCTCCGGCGTAGGCGACGGAGTAGGCGCGGGCGTGGGCGAAGGTGTAGGCGCAGCCGTAGGCGTTGCCGCTGCCGATACGGCAGGCGTGGGCGCGGGCGTATTGGCTGCCTGCGAGCCGCACGACGCAAGGAGCATTGCCAACGCTGTTATTAAAATTACGATGTTTTTTTTCATTAGACACCTCTGATTTATACCCTGACAGCATACTGATCCGCGGCTGAAGAAACAACGCTTGCGTGATATCGAATATGCAGAGGGGAAGAGACCGGCGCTCTTCTTTTAATATGCTTCTATTATAACACCCTGTAACAAAATACGCTATTATTCGTAACATTAACTGATGTATCTATGCCGGATAATGATTTGCCGCCCGGAGATCACACCGCAGAGGTGATCGTCGCGGACGGCAAAGAGTATTATTCAGATACTGACGGAGTATGCGTTATTCCACGTCGGTGATCCCCTCTTCGGTGCCCGGTTTCGGGAATATAACGTAATCTGGCAGCGTTGTCAGCGGGCCTTCGGCCGCTTTAGCAGCAAGAAACGCTTCGTACTCGTCGCCGGGTATCCACTGAACGTCCGCAGTGAGATCGTAATCCAGAACCATAAATTTAGCCTTATTGCTGTCGTTATAGTGCCACCATTCCGAATTGATGGTAGTAAAACCGCATTTTCTCATTATCTTCGTCAGATACGCGACATTCCTTCTTTCTTCCGCTCTTCTTTTGCAATGTTTTAATATTTCCTTGCCATACTTCTTTATAGCGGCTACATACACCGGGTCATCCTCCGGCAATCCGCTTATATCCGGAAGGTCACGCAGAGATGAAATATTAAATGTATGGATGAATGAGTACATCGGTATCTGGTCGCCGGTGTCCATGCGTTCGAGCGTTATATCGACCGCCACGCCCCTGTTGTGGGAGGAAGGGCCGTTCCTGGGATTCTGAACGAACCTGCCGTCGCGTACGAGCTTATAAAGCTCTCCCGTTACGGAATAAGGCCTGTATCCGTCGTACAGCCTTATCCTGTAGCCGTCTTTCATGAAAAGATCGTTCGCGGCTTTGAGCTTTTCCGCGGTCTCTCTCTGGAGCAGGCACGCGCCTGCCGGGTAAAACTTCTTTTTGAGAACGTTATCCTGCGAAGCCCACGTAAGCCATATTCTTATGTCGGGACATATGTAGCGCACATCCACCATATCGCTGACGTACGTCTTCCCTTTGGCCGTAGCGGTAAGCGCGGGCACATATGCGTATTTTATAGGCACGTTTGCAATATAAGAAGCGAACACATACCCCTCGCCTCCGTTATATGAAATCTTATGCCAGACGTCGCCCTGTTCCAGTATCGTAACAGGGTCGCCGTTCTTGAGCGCGCCGAGCACATCGGTATTGGTGCCCGGCCCGCTGCGTACGTTCAGCGTTCCGTCAGTCTTCGTGGTCTTCACGCACGGCGCCGGAGTAGGCTCGGGCGTGGGCGACGGAGTAGGCGTGGGCGAAGGGGAAGGGGTAGGCGGCGCAGGTGTTGCCGTAGCTGATTCGGACGGTATGGGCGTAGCCGTATTGGCTGTCTGCGAGCCGCACGATGCAAGGAGCATTGCCAGCGCTGTTATCAAAATTACGATTGTTTTTTTCATAGACACCTCTTATTCCATACCCTTTCAGCATCTCGACTCACATCTTAATAATAGCGCCTGTGTGACATCAAACATGCAAAGGGGAAGAGACCGACGCTCTTCTTTAATATGTTTTATTATAACACCCTGTTACAAAATGTGCTATTACTAGTTTAAGATGCTAAGCAATAATAATTATAATACGTTTATTGCCGCAGGAAAAGGACCTGATAATATTTTTTATCCGCCAAGTTTAGCAATTAAAGCTCATCCCGTGTATGGCCATTTATCGCAGACTATTTCACTGCACCTGTTGAACTTCGCGAATCTCTTAAAGCACCTGTAAAGCGTTCCGGCTAGTTTTTTGGTGTTTTTAACGCCGTCTTCGAGCCATACGTTGTTTACAATAAGCGCCATTTGTTTGCGGTCGCATATCAATTCGGCTCTTCCCGCAAACCTGTCTCCCAAGAGTACCGGAAGCACGTAGTGGCCGTATTTACGCTGCTGTTCAGGCGTATATATCTCCCACTTATATGAAAAACCGAACAGAGCTTTTATGAGCCTCCTGTCCCATAAAAAACTGTCGAGCGGGGCGATAAGCTCTGCGCGTTCGTTGTATTCAGGGTTTTGCCCGGCCTCTTCCAGCAGTTCCATATCGGAGGATAAACAGTAGAGCGGCTCCGCTATGCCTTCGGCCTTCAGAGGTACTATTATCTGTTTCTCGAGCAATTTATGAAACGTTTCGTTTCGCAGGGCGGCGTTGAGCCCTGAAATGCCCAGCCACGCGTCAGAAGCCTTGTTCCACAAAAGCCCGACTGCGCCTATCCTGCGCTGTATGCGCCACTCAAGGTATTCGCCGTCGTCTTTGAACGGGTTTTCTGCCTCAAGCGTTTCGAGGGGCAGGCAGTCTTCAGCGAGAGCGTAATACTTGGCCGTGCCTTTCTTATGATGTATCACGAGGTCGCCCTGAAAATACATCGACTCAAGCGCAGCCCTCGCGAGCGCGGTGCTGCTCCAGTACCAGTCTACTTTTTCAGACATCTCAAGATCGCGCGAGCACACAAAACCCTTTTCATGTATGGTTGATTTTATACCGCCGGATACTTCATCTATCTTAGCGCGGCTTCTTCCGCCGCCGCGGCTTCTTTCCCTCGAACGGTCAAAGTATTTCCAATCGTCCGCAAGCATGATGCACAGGTTCTTGTCAAAGTAATCAAATAGCAGCCTGTCCTTATAAAGAAGCTCGTCAAGCATCTGCTTTGTAAAACCTTTTACCCTGGAATGCAGCGAAATCTCAGCGCTCTTACCGCACACGTCGACAGGGTCGAATTGCACGCAGCCGGCCTGCTTTATAAAATCCAGCACTCCCTGCTTTCCGATGAAACGGTGTTCCCCCAACAGCCCCTGTTTGCGCAGCATGAACTGCCGCGCCTGTTTCAGTGTTATCTCAAGCATAATATCGACAGTATAGCATAAATCAGGCTGCTGAAAAAGCCCGCAGCCGCGTTGTTTATATTTGCATAATTATCCGTTGACATGTATAACTGTGTGTGTTAATATTCCTTAACATTTAATATCGGATTTCCCAAAAAACAAAGTTTTTTGGGGAGCGGGCGAGGTTTAAAAATGGAGCATTGGGAAAATCCGGACATTGACAAAAACGGCCATCTCAGGCTTGGCGGCTGCGACGCCGCAGAGCTTGCAAGACAATTCGGGACTCCCCTTTATGTGATGGAAGAGGATGTTATACGCGGCGTATGCCGTGAGTATATGAAAGCGATAAGCGGCTATAGAGGCGGCGCCAAGGTGCTGTACGCAGGCAAAGCTTTTATGACGACAGCGATGTGCGCTCTTATAAGCAGCGAAGGATTAGGGCTCGACGTTGTATCGAGCGGAGAAATACGCACTGCAATGAACGCGGGATTCGACCTGAAAAAAGCATATTTGCACGGCAATAATAAAACTCCCGAAGACTTAAAATTAGCGCTGGAGGCGGGAGTTGGCAGGGTAGTCATCGACAGTTTTGCGGAGATAAAGCTGCTTTCAAAGATAGCAGAAGACCACGGGAAAGTACAGGACGTTTCTGTAAGGATAAAGCCCGGCATCGAAGCGCATACTCACAAATATATTAAAACCGGGCAGCTGGATTCCAAGTTCGGTTTCGGGGCTGCCGACGGGCAGGGCATGGAAGCTATAAAGGAGATACTTGCCGAGCCGAGCTTAAACCTTATAGGCATACACTGCCATATAGGCTCGCAAATTTTCGAGATCCAGCCTTACCGCGACGCGGTAAAGGTGATGCTCATGTTTTTAAAAAGCGTAAAACAGGAGACCGGATTTTCGCTTACGGAGATAAACCTGGGCGGGGGGTACGGCGTACACTATCTTAAAAGCGATAAGCCTTTCAGGCCGGAAGAATACGTAAAGGCGATGATAGAAGAGACCGAGAGCGTCTGCGAAAGGGAGAACATACCGCTTCCGGTTTTCGCGATAGAGCCGGGAAGGTCTATCGTGGGCGAGGCCGGTACGACTCTCTATACCGTAGGCGATATAAAGCATATACCGAATATCCGCACATACGTTAGCGTGGACGGAGGCATGGCCGACAACCCGCGGCCTGCGCTTTACCAGGCAAAGTATACATGCGCTTTGGCGGGAAAGATGAATTTACCCGACAGCACGATAGTTTCTATAGCCGGGCGCACATGTGAGAGCGGCGACATGCTCATTTGGGACGCGGCGCTGCCAGAAGCGGAAGCGGGGGATATACTCGCGGTGTTTACCACGGGGGCGTACCACTATTCTATGGCGAGCAACTACAATATGCTGCCGCATCCGGCAGTCGTGCTTGTCAGGAACGGAAAAGCGGAGCTCATGGTAGCCCGGCAGTCGTACGAAGACCTGATAAGAAACGATAAAGTGCCGAGCTGGCTCTGAAATTAAATTTGAAAGATGCGTTTATAGCGCGTCTTTTTTATTTATCGCGCACTTGCCATCTAATATAATTTGTTTGTACATATAGGCATTTATGATATAATTTAACTATAGTCTATATTTTTCAGAAGGGGGAGAATATGAAAAATAAAAAACTGTGGCTGATAATATCGCTGGGGACAATACTGACAGCGGCTGTTATAACTGCAGCAATACTCCTTGCACAAAAAACGTCGAAAAGTGCTGATGCAAATTTTAATGATCTTTCTCCGGCGCCTTCCGCCGCACGGTCGGAACCGGCACGGTCGATGGAGCCGGAAGAAGCGCTGCCCGACGTCCCCGCGCCTATTCTCTATAGTAAAGGCGGGGAATGCTATTTGGCATGCGGAAACGATTCCATTTGCCTTGGTGTATTCAGGAATCCGGCAGGAGGGATCGAATCGCCGGAAACGGCGCTTTCAGGCAATAACCGCTACCTGTTTTATCTTAAGGGTTTCGATGCTTACAAAGGCTATGGAACGCTTATGAGGGTTTCTGCGGACGCACAGTCCGAACCTGTTGCCGTTGCTGAAAACGTATGCGCTGCAGCGCCGTCAAACGGCGGTAAGAGAGTGTTGTATATAACCGAGATAAGAGACGGCTGCGGAAAACTTTTCTTATGGGATGAGAAGGAGGGGGAACGGTTTATCTCGGATAATGTCATGTCTGAACAACTGGTATTTTCTCCGCACGCAACATGTTTTTGCTATATTGCCCGTGAGCAGGGGGAAGCCCGGCTTTATCTCTATCGGGGCGGCGAGGCTTTATTCATAAAGACGCTTAAGGATAATCAGGCGGCAGCAGACTATTATGGGAACGATCATTTTCAAAGCATCATTCCGGACGACGGGGGCAAGGTGCTCTTCAGCCTGCTGCTGAGCGGACTTGACGGCTGGCCGTTATGCCTTTACTCTGAAGGGAAAACCGAGACCATAAGTTCTGACGCGAGGGTCGAAAAGCTGCTTGGCTCTGTAGATAATATCGTATACGCCGAACAGGTATCTGCCGGATGGAAGCTTTATTATAAAGAACCCGAAAAGAAAAGCGTATTGCTTTCTGACAACTATAAATTGGCGGATTTTGCAGATCAGCCCATATCCGAAAACGGCACAGTGTTTCTCCTGGAAGAGGGCAGCGCCGAATCAATGGCTGCGGTCGATATTTACGAGATGACAATTGAAGGGCAAAAACAGTATATCGCAACAGCTGAATACGGGGCTTTATGGTCCCCGAACGAGAAATGTGTTGCTTATGAACGGGATAAGTCGTTCTATGTATCGCGCAAGACCGACAAAGGCTGGAAAGAAGAACGCTTGTGTGCGGTCACGTATGACGAAGAAGGAAACTCCTCAGTATGGAGCGGATTTGACGGGAAAGGCGATTACCTCTGCTACTTTGACAGTGAAAACGACGGGCCCCTGCACAGGTATTCAACAGCGGATGGTACGATCGGCAAGATAAAGGATAACGCCAGGTTGCTCTATATATTCGGAGATATTCCGTATGTTATCGACAGTAAATATAACGCCTTTCGGGTAAATGAGTATGGCATCGCCGAACAGATAGGGGAAAATATAAAGTGGATCTATGAGACCGGCGGAGGCGTATATCTGGCGGATGGAGAAAACGAAGGGAACGTTTATTTTGTGGCTGACGGAACGACCCAAAGACAGATGCTCGATAGTTATGAGGATATAAACAGCCCATGGGATAAGATAGATTACAGCGTACCCCTCGGTGAGGATAAAAACGAGGCTGCAGAGATCCTTTATAACGATTCGGATTATTACCTTGGCAAGATAGAGGATTATTACAGTAACGGCCCGTATCTGACCCTGGAAGAGGATATTGCGCTTGCGAAAAAACTGCTCGAACGGACCGATCTTGAACCGGAGGAAACAGATTACCTTACAAAGATGCTTGAAGGATTCAGGCTGTACGGCCAATGGGCTGCGGGAGACAATAATAAACCGGCCGAAGCGGGCAGTGCACTTAAAGCAGCGGCAGGCGCGTATGAATCTTATGTATACGGCTGCACGGGGGATGATATTAACGGCGATGATGAATAATAGGCACTAAGGCGGGCTGGCCCAATAAATCAATAGAGGCTTATGTCGGAATAATACCATTTTTGTCTGGTATATATCGTTTAGACGATATATACTATATTTCGGCATGGCTGAGGAGGTGCTGGCAATGGAATTTATGACAGTAACCCAAGCCGGGGAGATGTGGGGGATATCTTCCCGCCAGGTGCAGACTCTCTGCAGAAAAGGGAAAGTCCCGGGCGCTGTGCGCTTTGCAGGAACCTGGGCTATACCGGAAGGCGCTCCCAAACCCCGGGACGGCAGGCGTAAAGGCCAGCCTGAATGCAGTATACCGCAAACGGCCGGATTCAGGGATGAAAAGAAGGGCATATTCGAGCAGATAGTTGAACAATTCCCCTACGGCATACAGGTATTTTCAGCCGACGGTACGCTGGCGTACGCAAATAAGGCGTTCTTCGATCTTTTTCTTATTTCGGACGGATCGCAGATGATAGGGAAGATGAACCTTTTCAGCGACGAGGTCATTCTTACCACCGAGATGAAGAATTACGTGCTGCGGGCATTATCGGGCGAGAGCGTGAGCCTCACGGATAAACCGGCCTCGCTTAACGCTATACTTTCGCAATACAGCGGAGAGCAGCTTCCCACGGCGATCAGGTATGCCGATATACTGGCGTTACCTCTTAAGAAAGACGGAAGGCTGGAGCATCTCATCATCGTATTCAGAAAAAGCCGTGAATATGAAGGAAGGCTGGAGTATATAAGGGCGAAGGAATATATAGATAACCATTGGGAACGATTCGACCTTGACGCGGCCGCCAAAGCTTCCGGATTGAGCAGGAACAGGCTTACGAAAGTTTTCAAAGACCTTGCGTCTATAACTCCTTCCGAATACTGCATGCGGGTAAAGATCAATCATATCAAAGAGAAGCTTCTCGACCCGAACCTTTCGGTGGCGCAGGCGTTCTCCGCATGCGGCGCGGATTACAGCGGATATTATGCGCGCATCTTCAAGCAGTATGCAGGGCAAACGCCGCTGCAATACCGGAAAAGCCACAGATAGTGTAAACAGACTCCATTTTAACTGTATTTTTCAACAATACCCCATTTTTCTGTTACTAAATACAGGTGTTTTATTCCTATATATCCCACAAAAATATGTATATAATTATTATATTTAGTGTTCGTTTAACTTTTCAGGGTTTTTATCATATTTGGTGTTAGCAAAAAATCTTAATTGAGGTGGCTGTTATGAAAAAAAGATTCAATCCTTTGAAGGCTATTATTCCCCTGGTGCTTTGCCTGACAATGCTTACTCCTGTGCTGCCCGCGGCTACGGCGTATGCGTCGGGCTTAGACGTTAATCTTGTGCCGGATTACAGCTTTGAATCCGCGAATATTAACGGCTGGGTATACGATGAGGGATACTTCAGCATAGGAGACCGCGGAATGAGCATCTCTCCAACAGGGCGGTATTATGCTATATTAAGCGACGGAGGCAATGCATACCTCGATATTACGCCAATACTTGCCGAAAGCGATTATTACTTTATCGATACCGGGGCGTTGGAAGTAACATATAGCATGTACGCGGCTCAGACCGCGCCTAAAGACGGCGCTATGTACCTCGAGTTTATCGACGGTTCAGATAATTCCCTCGGCAATTCACCCGGCGTTGTTGTAGACTCCCGTACAGGTTTTAACCCGTCGAGTACGGTAGCCTGCGATGTACCCGAGGGAACGCGTATGATCCGCTTACGGCTCAGTAATCCTAACGGCCCAGGCGACATAGGGCTGCTAGCAGATAACCTATCGGTAGTGTTAAGCAAAAAATCACCTTATGTGTATGCCGTTACCCCGGCTGACGGCACTGTAAATATCGAACCGTCGATGCTTTCAACAACAGGGCTGACCGTGGGATTCAACGAGACTGTAGCAAAGCTCGCCGGAGACAGCGAGGCTTATTTTAAGATATATGACGATGAGGACAACCTGTGCAGCACTGCTATTGGCAGTAATGTTATAATTGACGGCTCCGACGCACGTATAGTGCACTTCACTTTCCCGGATACTCTTGATGATACTCATACTTACAGGATCCAGCTGGAAGCGGACGTTTTACAGGGAGCCGGAGGAGACAATAACCACCTGATGCCGTATACCGCCGGCTGGTGGACTATCAGTACGGGCGATTTTACTTCTCCTTCCGTTATTGCCCTTGACCCTTCGAACGGTTCGCATCATATAATGCCCGACGGCACATATTCCATAGACTATAATGAGATCGTGAATGCCGTAACAGGGCACGATATAATTATAAGCGATTCAACCGGCCCGGTAAGGACAATAGATGCAGCCGATACGACCCAGATCAATATAGATAATTCTTCCGGCAGCAGCGAAGTTCAGATCAAGCCGACGCTACCTCTCAGCGAGGAATCAAGCTATAACATCAGCGTTCCGGCGGGAGCGTTTGAAGACACATCCGGGAACCCTAGCGCGGCTATAACCGGTTCAACGGAATGGGCGTTCTTCACTGACCGTTGTACCGTCCGTTTTGATACGCGGGGAGGAACTCCGGCCCCTGCCGATCAGTTCCTTTACCCGAGAGAGCATGCGGCAAGGCCTGCCGATCCGGCGCTTGCCGGGTATACGTTCGGAGGATGGTATTCGAGCCTTGATTTTACATCAGCCGATCAATGGGATTTCGCCTCCTCACAGGTAACGGATGATACGACGCTTTACGCTAAATGGATAGGGGCAAGGATAAGAGTCGCTACATCAAGCACGAGGCGGGGGACCGTATCCGGAGGCAATTATTATCCTCTGGGTTCGACGGCAACTGTAACAGCAACGCCAAAAAGCGGTTACTATTTCAGGCGCTGGGTCAAATCGAGTTCGGTGGTCTCTACGGATTGGCAGTACAGCTTCACCGTTACCGGTTCCGCAACGCTGAGGGCGGACTTTGCGAAGATAGGCACCACGCGCCTGAGTGCGGCTTCAACCGGATCTGACAGCATAAAGCTTACATGGAAGGCCGTTACGGGCGCAAGCGGGTATAAAGTTCAACGCCGCATTGGAAGAACAGGCATATGGACAGAAATAGCTGACATCCCGGCAGGGACGCTTACATATACCGATACAGCCCTCACTTGCGGCTTAAGGTATTATTTCAGGGTAAGGGCCTATTACACCTCCGGCATTACAACTTACGGACATTATTCTTACGTCAAGTCGGCAATACCCGGTACAAAGGTTACGGTATATCCATCAAGCAGCAGACGCGGTACGGTAGCGGGGGGCGGATATTATCCTTTGGGAACGCCGGTAACTTTGACGGCAGTGCCGAAGAGCGGTAATTATTTTTTGAACTGGACCATTTCAGGCACAGTGACTTCGACCGATCCGGAATACGGTCTCACTGTAGCCGGACCTGTAAAACTTAAAGCAAATTTCGCCGGGATAAGGACTCCGTATATAAGGAGCGCCGTATCCGCGGATCACGACAGCATAACTCTTACATGGAGAGCGGTAGCAGGCGCGGCAGGGTACGAGGTATTTCAGCGCGAAGGCCGTACCGGCGCATGGGCGCCCGTAGCCAGCACGGGGGCGGAAACGCTTACACATACGATTACAGGCCTTACCTGCGGCCAAAGATACTATTACAAGGTACGGGCTTATTGCGTTACAGGAAGCCTTACTACAACCGGAAGTTATTCGTCCATCAGATACGCGACGCCTGTTCCTTCAAAGCCGGCCGGACTTTTGGCGGAAGTTACATCACCGACGAGTATAAAACTCAGCTGGGGTGCCGTGGACGGAGCGGCGAAGTATCTGATATACCGCTCGACATCCCGTACAGGGACCTACAGGTATCAGGGGGAGACGATTGACAGCGTGCTGGATTTTTCTCAGGATGGGCTTGTTACAGGACGCGCGTATTATTATAAGGTGCGGGCGGTGTATATAGACGGTTTGACAACGGTCTATGGGGAATTATCCGAATATACGTCCGTAAGGCCGTCATGACTTGCGATACAATTACAGCGCTCAAATAAAACATAGCAGTACATAAAGAAAGAACTGAGGAGTGTTTAATACACTCTTCTTTTTTTCAGGGTCACAATAATGAAGGCTTCTTTACGATGTAAATAAAGCAATAAAAGCCATTAGACTTTTTAGGGCGCATAGCATTATCACGCAAATACGTTCATATATATTAAGTGTTAAAGCTAACTATTTGGGAGGGTGCGCCATGCAAAGCTATAATCTGTATAAAGATATTTCCGAAAGAACAGGGGGAGACATATACATAGGCGTCGTAGGGCCGGTGAGAACGGGGAAATCGACGTTTATCAAGAGATTCATGGATATGCTGGTGCTCCCCAATCTGGAAGATACGTACGAAAAAGAAAGGGTGGTAGACGAACTTCCCCAGAGCAGCGCCGGCAAGACGATAATGACGACGCAGCCGAAATTCGTGCCCAACGAAGCGGTGAGGATAAAGATAAACAACGAAGCCGAGATGAAGGTACGCATGGTCGATTCGGTAGGGTATATGGTCGACGGCGCGATGGGGTACCTTGAAAACGACGTTCCGAGGATGGTCACGACGCCGTGGTTCGACCACGACGTGCCGTTTGAGGAGGCCGCGGAGATAGGCACAAGAAAGGTGATAAACGAACACAGCACTATAGGCATAGTGATGACGACCGACGGCAGCATCACCGAGATACCGCGTTCAAGCTATATACAGGCGGAGGAGAGGGTAATAAGGGAGCTCATCGCGCTGGGGAAACCGTTTATAGTCATACTTAATTCGGCGAACCCGTATAAAGAAGACACTATAAGCCTGCGCAAAGCGATGGAGGATAAATACGGCGTGCCCGTGCTGCTGATGGATATAATGAGGCTTTCCGAGAACGATATCAACATGATGCTCGAAAACCTGCTGTACGAATTCCCGCTGAAAGAAATAAATATGGATCTGCCGGGGTGGGCAAGGGCGCTTTCTCCCGATCATTGGCTGATGGCAGAGATCATAAGCGGCATATCAGGCTCGTTGGGCAGCCTCGGGAAAGTCAAGGACTATTACGGGCTCGTCAGCGCGATGAAATCCCTTGAGAGTGTGAACGAAGCGGCGGTGATCAATATCGAGCTCGGTGAAGGCAGTGTAAATATGCGGCTCGAGTTCCCCGAAACGCTGTTCTACAGGATACTTGGGGACGAGTGCGGATATCCTATCGACGACGATTATAACCTCATGTCGATCGTAAAAGACCTTGTGGGGGCAAAAAAGCAGTTCGATAAGATAGCGTCGGCTATGAAGAGCGTTAAGGAGACAGGTTACGGCCTTGTGCCGCCGGCATTGGATGAGATGTCGCTTGAGGAGCCTGAGATGGTGAGGCATGGCGGGCGTTTCGGCGTGAGGCTCAAAGCGAGCGCTCCTTCGCTGCACCTAATAAGGGTGGATATAGAAACGGAAGTTTCGCCGATAGTAGGAACGGAGAAACAAAGCGAGGAACTCGTAAAATATATGCTTTCGGAGTTTGAAAACGACCCCGGCAAGATATGGAAGACGGATATTTTCGGAAAACCGCTTTACGAACTCGTAAAGGAAGGGCTTTCGGGTAAACTGAGCAATATGCCCGATGACGCGCGGATAAAGATACAGGAAACACTGCAGCGTATAATCAACGAAGGCAGCGGCGGGCTTATCTGCATACTGCTGTAGCCTTCGAAAACAGCGACACGGCCCCGGAAAGTTTCCCGGGGCCTTTATTTTGCTGTAATATACCAGTTAAATAGTATTGCCTCAAACACGCTATATGATATAATATCGTTAGATGTACTAAATATTTTGTTTATTTTTGGGAGAGGTGCGTATGACGGAGAGGGAGGTTAAAAACCTTTTAAACAAGGTGCTGAAAGAACTTTTTTTCAAGATATTGCGCATTCAGGAGAAGATCGTTTCGAAGTCCGCAAACGGCAGACTGAGTCGCACCGAGATGCATATGCTCGAAGAGATAGAGGAAACTGAAAACGCGACGCTCACAAATATTGCGGGGAAACTCGGGATAACGAAGGCGACTGCCAGCGTTTCAGCCGCGCGGCTCGAATCGAAAGCATATATCGAAAAAGTAAAATCGGGAAACGATAAAAGGATAAGTTATCTTAAGCTCACCGATAAGGGCAGGAATTGCTGCGTGAATCACAGGCAGTTTCACGACCAAATGGTGCAGAGCCTGCTAAAGGATTTTAAGATAAGCGAATATCCGGACGTTTTAAAATCGCTGAGCGGTTTGTCCGACTTTTTCAGCAGTATAGATAAAAATTACTGAAAACGAAATCATAATTAATAATTTCTTTTTCGTTCGTTTTTTCAGGTAATATTATTTAACAGAAAATAAATAATTATTTTGAAGATAATGCGGTTAATAGAAGAGCGGAAGTAAAAACTTGAAAAAACGGAAGAAATAATGTAACATTTATTACGTTTTTGAAACATCTGTTAGACATAGCGGCGTTGACATAATTACAGCGGCGTGATACTATTCTAAAAATCAATGATTCGTTAGCACTGCTAACATTTATTTATGTAAACCGACATAAAGGAACGAAAGTGAATAATATATAAATTCTGTATGAGAAAATGATATCGGCAAAATAATAATCTGAAGATAGCATAAGCGGATGCATACGGGCCGGAAATAATTGCAGTAACATTTACGGTTGAATTTATAAGAATAAATCGGAGGAACACCATGGATCTTGAAACGATTTTCAGCATTATAGACAGGGCGGAAAAGTCATCATTCAATAAATTCAGTATAGAAACAGGCGAAGTTAAGATATCTCTTGAAAGAGATTACGGCAGCCGCGGCCAGCAGGGCGCATTTACAGCTCCGGCCGCGCCGGCAAGAGAATCGGCAGTACGCGAGCACGACAGCGACGATCTTGTTTTTGCGCCCATATCCGGAGTTTTTTACGTTGCGAAAGAGCCCGGCGCCGAGCCTTATGTCAGGGAAGGGAGTAAGGTAAAAAAAGGCGACGTGCTCTGTATTATAGAAGCCATGAAGACAATGAACGAAATAAAAGCCCCTAAAGACGGGATCATCGAAAGCGTACTGAAAAAAGACGCGGAAGCGATAGTCGCGAAAGACGCGCTGTTCAAGTACGCAAGGGGATAGAATGAATAATATACTTATTGCGAACAGAGGCGAGATCGCCGTAAGGATAATACGGACGTGCAAAAAAATAGGGCTTAAAACGATAGCGGTATATTCGGAAAGCGACGAAGGAAGCCTGCATACAAGGCTTGCCGATATGAGCGTCTGCATAGGCCCGAGACAGTCGGAAAAGAGCTACCTCAACATGGAGAGCATCATAGCCGCGGCAAAAGCCTGCCATGCGGATATGATACACCCCGGGGTAGGTTTCCTTTCGGAAAACGCCGTTTTCCGCCGTGCCTGCGATGAAGAAGGCATACGGTTTATCGGGCCTTCGGCCGAATCGATGGAGCTGATGGGCGATAAGCAAAAGGCGCGCGAAACAGTAGCGAAGAACGGATTCCCCGTAGTGCCCGGCTCCGAAGGAACGATTGCAACGCTCGATGCCGTAAGAGAAGTCGTTAAGATCACCGGTTACCCCATAATGATCAAAGCCGCTTACGGCGGCGGAGGAAAAGGCATACGCATAGTCGGCAAAGAGGCCGAACTTGAAAAGGCATTCACGCTTGCGTGCAGGGAAGCGGAACTTGCTTTCGGCGACGGAAGCGTATATATAGAATCTTACCTTCCGAACGCGAGGCATATAGAAGTGCAGATATTAGCCGACGAATACGGCAGCGCGATACACTTAGGGACAAGGGAATGCACCCTCCAGCGCAAGAACCAGAAGCTTGTAGAAGAAGCGCCTGCCGCCAATGTTGACGAAAATGTTTTAAAGGATATCGAGCAGACCGCCGTCGATATCGCAAAATCCATTGGATACGTGAATGCGGGCACTGTAGAATTCCTGCTTACGAAAGAAAACAAGTTTTATTTCATGGAAATGAATACAAGGATACAGGTGGAGCATCCCGTCACCGAATCTATATTCGGTGTCGATCTCGTCAAAGCCCAGATACAGGTAGCCATGTCGCACAAGCTCAAGATAAAACAATCTGATATAATCCCCAAAGGGCACGCCATCGAGTGCAGGATAAACGCGGAAAACCCGGGCGAAGATTTCCGGCCGTCGCCGGGGGTCATACAGGGTATCTCGCTGCCGGGCGGCAACGGGGTGCGCATAGACTCCGGTTTTTCGCTCGGAGACGAGGTCTCGCCTTTCTATGACTCGATGATAATGAAGATAATCTGTCTTGGCGACGACAGGAAGGAAGCGACTGCAATGTCGATAGCGGCGCTTGACGAGCTTAAAATATACGGCGTCGATAACAACGCCGCTTTTACAAAGGCGATACTGAAAGATAACGACTATGTCTCGGGGGATATCCATACAAAGTGGATCGAGCAGGTGTTCTTAGAGAGATTTCTGCGGGGTAAAAATGAAACTATTTGACGAAAACATCGAAATAGAAGAAAGCAACCTGCAGCCGGAGGACAGACAGGAAAAATTATATTGCGGCGGATGCGGCAGGGAGATGCTCTCAGACATCGTTCACGCAAACTACTCCACTTGCCCGTTCTGCGGGTACCTTTTCCGCCAGCCCGCGTATAAACGGATCGAGATGATCGTGGATAACGGCAGCTTTATCGAGATAGAGCGCGAGGCGGAGAGCAAAGACCCTCTTTCTTTCCCGGGATATAAAACAAAGATAGCGACGGAAAAATCGAAATCGAAGGCAATGGAAGGCGTCGTTATTGGCAAAGCGTCCATAAAAGGCGTAAGGACTGCAATGGCGGTGATGGACTCGTATTTCATGATGGGCAGCATGGGCACGGTGGTCGGGGAAAAGATAGTTATTATCACCGATTTCGCTACGCTAAACAAGCTCCCGCTTATAATATTCTGCGCGTCGGGAGGCGCGAGGATGCAGGAAGGCATACATTCTCTTATGCAGATGTCGAGGACGACGATAGCCCTCGCCCGGCACAGCGCTCAAAAACTGCTGCATATAAATGTGCTTACGCACCCGACCACGGGCGGGGTCACGGCAAGCTTTGCGATGCAGGGAGATATAACAATAGCGGAGCCGGGCGCAAGGGTAGGTTTCGCGGGGCCGAGGGTGATACAGCAGACAGTCAACGGAGAGCTGCCCGAAGGCTTTCAGATGTCGGAATCGATGTACGAATACGGGCTTATCGACAGGATAATAGACAGGAAGGATCTAAGGGATACGCTTGGGGACATACTTGCGCTGCATTGCCCTGAAGCGCGCATAACGCCCATTAGAAGCCGTTGATTATTGTATGAATCCGGAAGATATTACGAGGAAGAATATTATGTTGAATGGAATAGATAAACCCATAAATTCGGAACAGGCCGGAAAGCCTTGGGACAAGGTAATAAACGCGCGTAAAGAGAACCGTCCTCAGACCCGTGATTATATGGATAAGCTGTTCACCGGGATATTCGAAGTAAAAGGAGACAGATGCTACGGGGATGATGAGTCGATCACCACAGCCATAGCATGGTTCGAAGACTGGCCGGTCACAATAATAGGCCAGCAGAAGGGGCGCACTCTCGAAGAGAGGATGAAATATAACTTCGGCATGACCCACCCCGAAGGGTTCAGAAAGTCTATAAGGGCGCTAAAGCAGGCCGAGAAATTTTCAAGGCCCGTGATATGCTTCGTGGACACCCCCGGCGCCGACCCCACCGTCGACGCGGAAAACCGCGGGCAGGGGCTTATTATCGCGGAGCACCTCAGAACTATGGCAACGCTGAAGACGCCTACGATATCAATAATAATAGGGGAAGGCGGAAGCGGAGGCGCGCTTGCGCTATCGCTTTCCGACTGGCTGATAATGCTCGACAACAGCTATTTTTCCGTTATAACCCCCGAGGGCTGCGCTTCAATTTTATTTAAGGATTCTTCGCTTGCGAAGCAGGCCGCGGAGAATCTAAAACTTACAGCAAACGATTTAAAAGAATCCAACATCGTAGACATCGTGATAAAAGAGCCCGAAGGTTTCGACAGGTTCAACATGGAGAAATGCGTAGTTGACATAAGGCGCGAGATAAGGACGGCCTTAAAGAGGCTTACCAGGATCTCGCCCGATAAACTCGTGCAAAAGAGGCACGAAAGATATATTGAGATGAGAGGACTATAGAATGATAGCACCAGTGGAAATAGCGGGCATAGCATGCGAAACGCCCGAGAGAGTAGTAACGAATTTTGATCTTGAAAAACTTGTGGATACAAACGACGAGTGGATAACAAGGCGGACGGGGATAAGCAGGCGGCATATAACCACAGACCAGCGTTCCGTCGATATGGCCGCAGACGTTGCGAAGATGGCTATAGAAAACGCCGGTATCGATAAAAACGAAATAAAGCTCATCGTCGCCAGCACGATAACCAGCGAATATACTACGCCCGGAACTGCGTGTTATGTTCAAAAAACACTGGATATAGAGTGCGCAGCTATGGATATATCGGCCGGATGCACAGGGTTCATATACGCGCTTTCGACGGCGTCGAGCCTTATGGATTCTTTGGACATAGACACTGCGATGGTGGTTTCAAGCGAAACGCTTTCGCACTATACCGACTGGACCGACCGTTCGACATGCGTGCTGTTCGGCGACGGAGCGGGCGCCGTTGTACTCCGGCGCAGCAAAAAGCCCCGTTTGCATTTCCCCGTGCTCTGGGGCACGCCCGACAGGGAAGACGTGCTGTACTGCAAAAGGGAGCGCAGGATCACGCCTTTTATGAAAAAGGACGCAAGGCCAATTAAACCCGAATATATACACATGAACGGGCACGAGGTATTTACTTATGCGGTAGGCGCCATGGAGAGGGTCTTAAGGCACCTTCTGGCCAAATGCGGGGACAGGCCTTTTACAAAAATAATACCTCATCAGGCGAACGGCAGGATCATAGATTTTGTACAAAGACAGCTTGGCTTTTCGGCGGATCAATTCTTTGTAGATATCAGCGAATACGCCAACACTTCTTCAGCGACCATTCCAATAGCCATATGTGACGCTTTAGGCAAAGGCTGGCTCAAAAAAGGCGACAGGTTAGCCCTCGTTGCCTTCGGAGCGGGGCTTACATGCGGCGGCATTGTGGTGGATTGGGCTATATAAATAAAATGGAGGATTTAAAATGAAGGAACTTATTATCGAAAAACTTATGGCACAGCTCGATCTCTCGAAGGATGAGATCAAAATGAGCTCGAGCTTCGTAGACGACTTCGAGATGGATTCGCTCGATATGGTCGAGATGCTCATCGAGCTCGAAAAGGAAACGGGAATAAAGATCCCCAACGAAGAAGTCAAAGACATAAAGACAGTCGGGCAGCTTGTCGACTATCTGGACAAAAAGAAGAATGCATAGATTCGAAGGCAGCATATGCGGCCTGCTGGGAATCGAATACCCGGTGATCCAGGGCGGCATGGCGTGGGTATCTGACTCGAACCTCGCGGCTGCAGTATCAAACGCGGGCGGCCTCGGCGTAATAGCCGCAGGAAACGCCCCGCCCGAATGGGTGCGGGAACAGATACATAAGTTAAGGGAAAAAACGGACAAGCCTTTCGGCGTCAACGTGATGCTCCTGAGCCCTTTTGTTGAAAGCATAGCGAAGCTAGTTGCGGACGAACGCGTTCCCGTAATAATAACGGGTGCGGGGAACCCCGCCGAATATGTAAAGACATGGAAAAAAGCCGGATGCGTATTCGCTCCCGTAGTCGCCAGCCGTGCGCTTGCAGTGCTGATGCAGCGTATGGGAGCAGATTTCGTAATCGCCGAAGGGTGCGAATCCGGCGGCCACATAGGCGAGCTTACAACGATGGTGCTTGTGCCGGATATAGTGCGAAGCGTAAGCATACCGGTAGTGGCGGCGGGAGGGATATTCGACGCGGACACCGCGGCAGCGGCGTTCGTTTTAGGCGCGAAGGGCGTGCAGGTCGGAACAAGGTTTGTCCTTGCCGAGGAATGCACGGCGCATGCCGAATACAAGAACCGTATAATCAAAGCCAAAGATATCGACAGCAAGGTGACGGGAAGGATAACCGGGCATCCCGTGCGCGTGCTCCGCAGCCCGCTCGCAAATGAGCTCGCCGGGCTCGAGTATGAAGAAAACGGGGCGGAAAAACTGGAGAAGCGCGGAGAAGGCTCGCTTATGAAAGCGGTATTATACGGCGATAAAGAAAACGGCTCGTTTATGGCGGGGCAGGCTGCCTGCATGCTTACAAAGGTACAGCCCGCGGCCGAGATAATACGCGAAATGTTCGACGAGGAGCGCATAAAAAGCATATTGAAGAGTGTCAGCGGTCTTCTGGTCAATGAGGTCGCCCACGTATGAAGACTGCATTTTTGTTTCCCGGCCAGGGCGCCCAGAGCATCGGCATGGGAATGGACTTATACGCTAATAATATTATTTATAAACGGACATTCGATATATGCAGTGAAAGCTCCGGGATCGATCTGAAAACCGCATGCTTTGAAGGCAAAGGCTTCAGCGAAGGCGAGATAGTGCAGCCGGCTATATTCGCGCACTCTATTTCGCTGTTTTGTGTTCTGCAAAATGAGGGAATAGATGCCGATATTTACGCAGGATTATCGCTGGGCGAATACACGGCGCTTTGCGCCGCCGGCGTTTTCGGCGTCGGCGAATGCGCCGCGCTCGTGCGCGAAAGAGGAAAAATAATGGACAGCGCGTACCCTCCCGGCGAAGGCGGCATGCTGTCGGTCATCGGCTTTACTATGGCTGAGGTCGAGGAGACGATAAGCGGGTTTGCGGAAGTTTACGCCGCGAACCACCTTTCCGACATGCAGACAGCCGTATCGGGCAGAACGCCTGACCTGTTGAAGCTAAAAGAGATATTCGAGCAAAAAGGCGCGAAGATGGCGTCGATGCTCAGCGTAGCCGGGCCGTTCCATTCTCCGCTGCTTGCGGAGGCGGCAGGCAGCTTTGGGCGTGTGCTTAAGGAAAAGAATTTAAGCCCGATGGCTAAAACCGTTTATTCGAACGCGATCGGCGCTCCCTACGAAAAGGACAGCGATGTAAAGCAGCTTCTCGAAAAGCAGATGTGCTCCAGGGTCAAATGGCACGACTGCGTGGAGCATATGATAGCTTCGGGAGTTGAGCGATATATTGAAATAGGGCCGTCGAACGTGCTGTCGAAACTGGTAAAGCGCCGCGTTGATAAAGACATAGCCGTCGAGTCGATAAGAGACCTTGCGACTCTGGAAAAATTCCTTTCGGAATAAAACTGTGAGGTATATATGGGTAAAACCGCTTTGGTAACAGGAGCGTCGGGTGGCATAGGCAGGGCTGTCTGTCTCGCTCTCGCGAAAGACGGCTTTGATATAGCCGTGCACTATAACAGCAATGAAGCAAAAGCGCGGGAAATCGCGGAGCAGATAAAAGCTTTGGGGCGCAGCGCCGTTACAATAAAGGCCGACCTTTCCGCCCCGGAAGGGTGCAAACAGCTCGTATCTAAGTGCGTAGAGTCTCTTGGCGGCATATACGCTCTTGTCAACAACGCCGGGGTAACGAAGGACGGGCTTGTAATGCGTATGACTGACGAGCAGTTCGACAGCGTAGTAAGGGCAAATCTTAACAGCTGTTTTTGCTGTACAAGAGAAGCTTCTTCGTATATGCTTAAAGCAAGGCAGGGAAGGATAATAAATATAACGTCGATAGTCGGAATAATCGGAAACGCCGGGCAGGCAAACTACGCGGCCTCGAAAGCGGGCATAATCGGGCTTACAAAATCGTGCGCGCGGGAATTCGCAAAACGCGGGGTATGCGTGAACGCCGTTGCGCCGGGGTTCATCGAAACGGCGATGACAGATGGTTTGAGCGAAGACGTTAAAGAAAAGATGCTGTCTTCCATACCATTGGGGCGGTTCGGGAGCCCTGAGGACATAGCTGGGGCCGTAAGCTTTTTATGCGGAGATAACGCCTCATATATAACCGGGCAGGTCATGGTAGTGGACGGCGGAATGGTGATTTAGGGCTAAAAAGGGTGAGGTGAACTTATTTATGAGTCATAAAGTGATGATTACCGGCATGGGCGCAGTCTCGCCCATAGGCCATAACGTAAAAGAATGTTTTGATAACGCCGTAAAAGGCGTATGCGGTATAAGGAAAGCCCGGTGCTTCGACACTGAGCTTACCGGGGTAACGTGCGCGGGAGAGGTCTGGGACTTCGACCCATCGCAGTATATCAACAACCGCGAAGCCAGGCGCATGGCGAGGTTCACGCAGCTGGCAATAGTTGCGGCTATGCAGGCGTGGGAGGAAAGCGGCCTCAAAGAAGGCGACTACGACGTGCTCCGCGCTTCGGTGATACTCGGGAGCGGCATGGGGGGCCTCGGGAATATCTGCGAACAGCAGGACGAACTGCGGGAAAACGGGCCCCGCGCGGTGTCTTCCCTGTTCATACCGAAATCGATAATAAACACTACGGCAGGCATGATATCCATAAGGCTCGGATTGCACGGGCCTTGCATAGGCGTGGTCACAGCCTGTTCTTCGGGAGCCGACGCCATAGGCGAGGCGTATTACGCGGTCAAGGAAGGCCGCATAGACGTAGCCTTGGTAGGCGGGGCGGAATCGGTCATAAACGAGCTTGCGGTCTCGGGGTTCCACCAGATGCAGGCGCTCTCCGAGAGCATTGACCCCAGCCGCGCGTGCATACCTTTTGATAAAGACCGGCAGGGTTTCGTATTGGCCGAAGGCGCCGCCATGATGGTGATCGAGAGCGAAGAGCACGCCAATAACCGCGGCGCTAAGATAATAGGGCAGCTCGCGGGATACGCGCAGACGTGCGACGCTTATCATATCACAGCGCCCGAGCCGGAAGGGATATGGGCTTCTAAAGCCATGGAACTCGTTATAATAGAAGGCGGCATCAGCAAAGAAGAGGTCGGCTATATAAACGCCCACGGCACAGGCACGCCGCTCAACGACGCTTTCGAAAGCCTTGCTATCGAAAAGGCATTTGGCGACTACGCGAAAAAACTGCTGGTAAGCTCGACCAAGTCGATGACCGGGCACATGCTCGGCGGAGCGGGAGCCTTCGAGGCGGTGCTTACCATGTGCGCCGTTAACGCC
Source organism: uncultured Christensenellaceae bacterium (assembly GCA_964510055.1). Lineage (GTDB taxonomy): Bacteria > Bacillota > Clostridia > Christensenellales > SZUA-584 > DTFZ01. The sequence goes on along the minus strand of CAZDZY010000021.1, from coordinate 759 downwards.
GGCATCGCGCCTCCGACAATAGGGCTTCAGACCGAGAGCGAAGACTGCAGGCTCGACTATGTAAAGGGCAAGGCGAAAAAGATGACCTCCAGGTACGCTATCTCCAATTCGTTCGGTTTCGGGGGGCATAACAGCTGCCTGCTCCTTAAAAAACTGGACTGACGGGAGGATAGCATGCTGGGTATAGAAGATATAAAAAAGATATTGCCGCACCGCGAGCCTTTCCTGATGATAGACAGGGTAGACGAACTTGAGCCGGGAGTAAAGGCAAAAGGCATAAGGGCCGTGAACGCCAACGAGTGGTTTTTCATGGGGCACTTCGGGGACGTAAAGATAATGCCTGGAGTGCTGATATTAGAGGCAATAGCGCAGATGGGCGGAGTAGCGCTGCTCACCATGGAAGAGATGAAGGGCAGGCTTGCGTTCTTAGGCAGGATAAGGAACGCCAGGTTCAACGAAAAAGTCGTTCCCGGCGACGTGCTGGAGCTGGAGACCGAGATAGAGACCGTAAAGGGAACCATAGGCATAGGTTCGGGCAAAGCATACGTTCGCGGAAAACTGGTGGCAAGCTGCGAACTCGTGTTTGCGATATCGGCCTGATACTGAAAACAAACATCAAAACGCTTTGTTCAGAGAGACAAGGCGTTTTTTGTTTGGGGACTATTATCCACTGGCGCCGCCAACCCCTTCCGCTACAAAGGTTATTACTACGATACCGAGACCGGCCTTTACTACCTCAACAGCAGGTATTATAATCCT
>CAZDZY010000020.1:27386-37575 GCA_964510055.1 uncultured Christensenellaceae bacterium | reverse complement strand
ACAGTCGTTTTTGTTTTACTACATTTATACTACATTTTCTGTAGTATAACATAGACTTTCGGGTACTTTATAGACCACATGGACATAGTAGAAACGCTCAGAACCCCGATAAATAGGCACTTCCCGCTTTTTGCCTTATGTGTTTCGAACTATAGGCCTACCGCCTCCTAAGTGAAAGGTCGCGCGTTCGAGTCGCGCCAAGCGCGCCATTAACCCCGATAAGCATTCGCTTTCGGGGTTTTTTATTGCTCAAAAAATCTTCACGTTTTATACTGCACAAAAGTAAAAACAGCCTACCTTTCAGGGCTTCTTTTTAGTGTCTTTTGACTTGGTGAAAAACCGCTGTCAGGAAACTCTATACTACATTTTTACTACACTTTTTATATAACGCCTCATAATTTTATAGTACTGAATAATTTGTAAATCGGGTACTCGGGATATTAGCTATACATAAATATTCACCATGCTGAATAAAGATTAACAGGTAAATCGCACGTAGCATTTGTAATAGGTGCGCGGGTAACACCACTGTTCTACTCTATTCACTGCCAGATTAAATCAATAGAAACGATACAATTGAAAGTTTTGCTTGGGTAAAAGCAGGGCAGCCCAGTAGCCGGTAACCAGTGTATGAAGTGATTTGTGCATTTAAGCGTTATTAAAAGACTTGCGATATGCGCTCTAAAGGCAGCATTCTGCGCGGCGGACAGAAACTAAAAAAGACGCCTTTAGTGTAACGCCAGGCGCCTTTTCATATATAAGTTATTATGCTTTCTTTCTGGTTTTGATTATCAGAATAGTAAGTACCGTGACGAGAGCCCCGATACCTGCCACAGCTATGACAACTATCACCCAAAGAGGCAGCGTGACGCTGCCCGAGGGCGCGTCTGCGGGTAATGAAAAAACGGAAGGCTCGGTCGAACTGATAGCGGAAGCGGCATTTTCTGACGAAGGGTAAACAGAAGCTGTCGATGAAGGCTCGGCCGCAAGCGTTGTGGCGTTTATGTTAACGTACCCTATGATATTGACGTCTTCGTCAAGGAGCGGATTCTTAACCCTGTATTTGACCCCTACGCGGTACTTATATTCCGTAACGGGGGCAAGGCCGACATGCGCGAAGCCGCCTATGCCCTTTGCGGGTTCGTCAAGCAATTCGAGATCGTCGCCGTTTCTTAAGTAGACGATATAACCTGTTACAGTCCAGGTAGCGCCGTCGCCGGAACCGTCGGGGCACTGCTCCCATGAAACCTGCACGTTTTCGGGGCCGCCCTCCGCGGTTACGGATATGGGCGTGAGCTGGCGCATATATTTTTTGCCCTGCGTGGCTGTAAGGCCGTCCATAAGCAGGCGGCTGGGCGAACCCGCTGACATGTCGATAAAATTGAATTCCACATCAACATTGTTGTAGTTTTTGTCTGCAAAATTACCAGGCAGGGAGGTTAGCCTGTTGAGCGCGACATCGACGAATATAACATGTGTCGAACTGCCTATAGAAGCCGGCAAGGTCTCTATCCTGTTAAAACGAAGCAGCAGGTGTTTAATATTAGTGTCACCGATGTTAGAGGGCAGATCGTATATCTTGTTGCGTGAAGCGTTAAGCTCTATTAATGTAGGTATGGAGCAAATATTGTTCGGCAGCGAGGAGATCCCCGTATCGATGATACGAAGAACCTCAAGGTGAGTCATCGCATTGATGTTACCAGGAATGGAGCCAAGATCATTACCGTTAAGATAAAGCTCTTTTAAATCCATGCCCAGAACCGCGGACGGAAAGGCGGTGAGTTTGCAGTATGGCAGGCTGAGCGAGCGGAGCGTAGTCATATCGGTGATATTCGGGTCCACGCTTGTTATCGGATTGTTACTCATATAAAGATCCGTAAGGCCGGGCAATGCCAATACTCCCGCAGGTATGGAGGTAAAATCGTTATCATCCAGGTGGAGATTTCTCAGGCCTGTCATTCCCGACATATCGGGCATGGCCGTGAGGCTGTTATTGGACAGGATAAGGACGGTGATGTTAATGCAATACTGAACGCCCTCGGCGTTGGCGATATTCTTGCTGTCCAGCCACAGCGTTCCTGAAAGTGCCGCAAGGTCGGCCTTGTGTATATTTTGGGCGTCGGGTACGCCCGTGGCGTCGTGCAGTGCGGCACGCAGGTTAGGGTCGGGTATGTTTACCGCAAAAGGATCGAAAGCAGGTATCGGGACGTGCGGGCTGATCGGATCGTTTGACGGCGGCGGAGCAGAGTACGCCGGAGCGGGGATAAGAATTATCAGTAATGGTACCAGGAGCAGCAAATACAGAAATTTTTTCATAAACGCCTCCATGCAATATCAATATTGAAGCTAATAAACATTATCCTGGTTTAATAAGGAAATAAACAACTTTATTATACCTCGCCTGTGGATAAATACAAGCGCCAGGGGAAGTAAAAACAAAATACGCCCCGAAAGCGACTTTTTAATATGGGCGGGCTCTCTATAAACTGATTTTTAAATGGCCATGAATGCTTCAGGAAGATAAATCCGCTGTATTTTCAACCGTTTTAAACTGCATATTGTGAGATTATGTAAGCAGGCTTATTATTGTACTTGACAACACACGACGCTCCCTTGGCGTGGAAACATATTCAGCAGTTGACTAACGACGACGCGCGACGAATGCGTAGTGAATAAACAGAAGGATTCAAAAAATGGATCCTACTATAAATTCTAAGATGAATGGCTGGACAGTCGTTTTTTGTTTTACTACATTTATACTGCATTTTCTGTAGTATAACATAGAGTTTAGGTACTTTTTAGACCACATAGACATAGTAGAAACGCTCAGAACCCCGATATACAGGCACTTTTCGCGTTTTGCTTTGTGTGTTTCGAACCATAGGCCTGCCCGGGGGGGTCGCGCGTTCAATTCGCGCCAGGCGCGCCAAAATGCCGTAAAACAAAGTGTTTTGCGGTATTTCTATTTTGCCGGTCACACCTATTATTCCTTTGTTTTCCCCGAAGGCAGCGCCCCTTATCCTGTGTCTTCTGCTATTCTATGCGGCTAAAGGTATTTCCGTCGAATATCATAACGTCGCCGTCAACGGTAAACCCGTACTCGTCCCCGCCCGGGCCCATCTCTGCCATGCCCTCGCCGGTGGCAGTATCAAACCCGTAGTTGCCCGCCTCTGTGTTGAAAGGCGGCGACAGATGCTGATATTCCAAAGTGCCGTCCGAATTAAAGATGAGCTTATGTCTATGGTTATCCTGGATCCATTCGCCTACTACCGATTCCCCTATCAGCGAGCCTATTATACCCGGTCTTACAGTCACGTGCGGGAGCAGGTCGGGATCTATAACCAAAGGCGAAGCAGGCGCTTCTGAAGCGGTGTCCGTCGGGGCCTCGGCAGGAGCTTCTGTCGGAGCTTCGTCAGCCGTCGCGGAAGGAGCCTCTGTCATGGCTGCGGTCGCGGCAGCTACTTCCATATCCCCCTTTAAAAATACGTTTTCTTCGCCGTTGTTCTTGATCTTCATTTCATCGCCGTTTACGGTGAATTCCAGCGCTGTGCCCTTAAGGGTAATTACGCCCTTGTTCTTTGCTGTGTCAAAGATATAAGACGCTTCATAGTCTCCTGTTCCCGTGCGTATAACGACTGTTCCGTCATCGTGGAATCTAAGCGCCTGGTTAAGCTCCTCGCTGTGCCATGCGCCTGTGATGCCCGCGGCGCCGCACGAAGCCAGCGTAAGGGCCAGGAGCAATCCGGCAGCAATAACTACGGCAAGGCCTTTTTTGGTTTTCATATGAATCTGTCCTCCTTAATACTGATAACTTAGTTGCATCGAAAATGTATACAAAAGATGCCAATATATTATATCAATTATATCACATATATTTCCGCGCGGGAACAAGAGGCAGTATCGGCAGCTTCGATTGCTCCGGAGCTTATCAGTTGGGCAGACAAACCACAAAAATAACTGCATCTTTATAGCCATCGTCAAACACATTAATGTAATATAACATTATTAAACAAATTAATTCATTATAATTGAATAAATTTTAATTTTATACTATTATAGTATATATTATATTTATGTTTTAGGGGTAATTTTATGAATCAGCCATTTCCGCAAGAAAATGTTGCTTTAAACAGGAATGTAGTTTTAATAAAAAGTCATTTAGAAAGAATACCTATATCAGAAGAAAATAGAAGAAAGTCTAACAAAGGCCTTCGATACAAATTAAAAGAATATGATCTATTTACATATATTAAAGAGTATTGCAAAAAATTATTTCAAGATAATCATGAGATGTATCAAAGTTTTATTATAAGAATAACTCATGGATTGTTTGATTGGAGTGTAGTTTCTAACGATTTATTTAATTACTTATCATATGAAAACTATAAAATTAAGAAATTCTCTTATTATGAACATGATCAGAATATAGAGTTTTTTTTTAAAAGTTCAGCACTATTAAAAGCCGGTAGGAAATTAAAGCTATTTAAAATAAAGAATAATTTTATTAAAAATATGGTTTCATTTATAACATTTTTATCTGTTTTGTCAACTATAGCTGATTTTGTCCTTAAATATATAAACATTCAATTTTTAAATTGGCATATATCCGGAATTCTATCCATACTATCAATAATCGTGTTATATAAACTGTCTAAAATCCAAAAAGAAAAAAAATAAATATGCTCCATAAAGAGTTTGCCGAATTAGAAAATAAATATAAAGGGCAGGAACTGGAAAATAAACTGAACGAACTTTGGACGTTTATAGGTATAGACAACTGCCTTCTGCTGAAAAATCAAGTTAACGTCTTTCAACGACTCGATAGATTCGGGCCGGTGGTTAAATCAGCAGTAGTATTTTATTTAAACAACGTAAGTCAAGTTGATCAAATAAATCTTATCTTCGAAGCGCGTTTTTCGGTAAATATAAACACCGACTTCAGCAGGGTGATAAAACTCGATTTGGTAAACCTAAGTTTTAAAGAAAAAATGAAACTATTGGAGGACCAGCGCAAGAAAAAAAAGTATAACCTGGAGATCAGCACTAGTACTCTGAAACGGTTTGGCGTTGATATTATACTTGATCCAAAATACTATGATCCAAAATATGAAAGCGAAAAAGAAGAAGAAGAATTTTTAGATATAGCAAAAAGGCTGGATACCTTCTCGAGCAGAAATTACTACGATTGCGATGTAATCAACTGCATATATTACATCGCCTACTTTATGAACACCTTCGACGTATATCTAAGTAGAGAAGAAATGAAATCATTATTGCATGTAATGAAAAGTTCTTCTCTTAGACATATAGAACAAAGAGTGTCTAATAAGCTGGGTATCAGATCAAAATCAAAATTAGATGAGTTCGTCTATAAACTCGTTGAGGTACTGAATTTTTGGATGGATGATAGAAACAATGACGGGGTACTGAGATTTAAGTTTAAAAAGGATATTTTGTTGTGCATAGAAAACAACTTTTTTAATCAGATACCCGATCAGAACACGATATATCAATGGACTCTGATCAAGCTCATCGCCACTGAAAAGGATATAGACATCGAAAACTCGTTGTATATAGGTGTAAGGCTGCTTCGCGAGATCGAATTGGAAAACCTGGATGCAAAGCATGATGAATATTGCGCGTTTGCCCTAGAGGTCATACAATTCCTTGACAGGTATCAATGCTATTTTTATCATGCTGAAATATTACAGAAAGCCTTGCACCATTTATCCATACATCCTGGGCTTTTGCCTTATTATATCAACAGCCCCATATTAGAACGTGCTATGATAATAATATTGAAGCTGTCGCCTGTAATCGCCGAAGATGAAGAACAAAGCTGGCAATTGCATCGGCAATATACCAGGTTGTGTATGGAAAATAGTAAGTCCAGTAAAGAGAGGACCGCTCTTGCCGTGCCGAATTACTTCGGCATACTATCTATGAACGAAGAAGATAAAATCCAGTATTATACCGATCTGGTCGCGAATGAAAATTCCGAACCCCTCGATTTTTATAAATCAATCTACAGGCTGTTTGAAAGCTGCCTTCTTGGGCTTTTAGTAGAAGACAGAAGATGCTTTTTTAATTTGGATCAGAAGCAATTCAGCTTTTCCAATGTGATCGTACAGCTGAGTGTTTTGATTAAAGATATAGGCCGTACTTTAGAACTGAATAAAAACCCGCAAGACATGATGCTGATAGAATTGACCGAGCTGTTTAAAAGAGTTACAGACAAACTGGCCAGAGAAGAAAAAATTTCAACCGAAGATGAAGAGCAGATATTCCTGTCGAATATCGCAAGCGAATATTGCAGTTATCCTCTCTTTCAGATGTTTTCTGCGGTTCTACTGATCTTATGCCGATCGGTCGATGAATTTGAGGAAAATTCAAACCCAACTTATCAACTGATTACACTCTGTATTTTTTCTAAGTATCTTAACGCTAATGACATCAGGTTGATCGACCTGTTCAGTTTGCTGCAAAACAACCACTTTTCCCCGGAGTTGGTGTGTGGCTTTTTCTGTCATTTCGCAATCTGTCCAAATCCATACAAGGATATGACCTCCGCCTATCTTGAAAACAGTATAGATACAGTGATAAAAATGATAAAGGCAGCAGCAGATAATGAAAGTATTACCGATCAGGATATCTATTCCAATTTATTTTTTATAATCTTATTGTATCACAACATAAACAATGAAAAGCTTATAGTTGAAGAATATTATAATGCTGTTGCGGCTCGTTTTAAAAAACCCGGACTTTTATCGAAGTTGAGAAGTTATATAGATATACTCATAAACGAGGAGCCAAAAACAATTGAGGATTTCCCGTCCATTATCCAGGGCCTTTTAGACATTGAACCTGACTTAGCAATGTTGATCATCACAAAGTATGTCAAGGCCGATTGGGACAGGGTAAAATACGTTCCGCAATTTATTTCTTTGATTTTCCGTTCTGCTTATAAACCTTCATGGGAAATCCTGGGGAGATATATTCTGCACGACACCTTTGAAATAGATGAAAAGCTCATAAACTATTTTATTGACTTAGGCTTAAAACAATACCTAAACGATTATGACTGCAAGCTAGCGATAAATGTGATTCAAAAATGCGGCGATGCTATACAGATCCCTCACGCAGCCGAGATGTATTATTACAAGCTCAACGAGTATTACATGCTTCAGGAAAAAGCGTGCCTCAAATCATTTAATAGCCCCATTATTTCGATACAACATAACTATTGCCTTATCAAATGGCTCTTAGCCTTAGGGGTTACGTGCAGTGCCGACGCCGAGATACCTGAATCGAACGAACAGGATTTCAATACCGAGTTTAATACTTCCAGTATAATTAACGATTATATTATAAATAACTTTCTAAAAATAAACGCTTTATATGAACGGAGCAGTAATGTCATAAACGCCAATTACAAAATGGCTTTGGAAGTATTTATTGAAGATAATTTTAACGCACGGAAAAGGATTCTGGATAAACACGGAATATCCGAGATCAGACTTCATAATATCGGTAACGCACAGGATTTAATATACTTGCTGCTCAACTTTAACCGTGAAAAATTGGATGTTCATATCATAAAACAACTGGAAGCCTCTCAGCGCATTCTGGAACTATTAAACGTTAGTGAGTAAACGTTATCAACTACAAGCACGCCTCCCGCGTTCAATTTGCGCCAGGTGCGCCATAAACCACGGTAAGCCTGCGATTCCGGGATTGTTTACGGCTGAAAAGTCTCCGATACCCTCTTAAAGTACCCTTAAGCGGACATGCTTCACATGGTAATATTCGCGCAGCCCTTCGGGGCCGTGCTCGTGGCCGAAACCCGATTCTTTCCATCCGCCGTACGGGGCGTTTATAACGCCGGCGTCAACGTTGTTTATCGCTACGTTGCCCGCCTCTATCTTAAGAGCGCATGTATGGGCAGTGCTCAAATTTTGCGTATACACTATCGCGGCAAGCCCGTATACGCAATCGTAGCTTTTCAAGGTAAAAACGTTAAAGTCATATTAGCCGATAAATGATATATCAAAGCAAAAAGCAGCCTGCCTTCCGGGCTTGTTTTTAGTTTCTTTAACGTAATAAAAAACAGCTGTAAATATACCGTCAACATGGCGAAGAGTCGTCGCAGTACAAAAGGGAAAAACGGAAATCCCCCGTTCTTCCCTTTCGCCTGCTCGATTATACCGCCTGTACTACTTTGTGAAAGGCAGCGCGTTTGTCACGTTTTTGAGTTCGGCCACCGTTTTGCCTGTCTTGTCGATTATCGTGAAATGCTGCTGTGCCATGTCCCCGGTGGCCACCGCCGCATAACCGAAGTTGAACATATTGGCTTTGTAATACTTAATGGGTATCACGATGTTGCCGGTCTTGTCGATATAGCCAAACGTCTTGTCCATTGAAAAATATCCGTCACCTTTGAATACGCAGCACATCCCGTCCGAAAATCCCTGGCTGACCTTCCATTCGGTCTGGGCAGGCACCGCGAAATTGCCCGCAGTGTCGATAAAACCCTGAGGCCAGAAACCGTCTTCGGTATTGGGCAGGGATATGTCAAAAACAGGGTACAGACCTTCCTGGAAAGAATCCGCGCCGATAGGCGAATAGTTTGTAGCAAGGTGTTGGTCCTTTGAGCCGGGCACGGTCGCTACTACATTTCCGCTCTTGTCTATGATCCCGAATTCATGCCTGAGCCTTGCCGGAGCCGTCCCGTCTTTAAAGTCGCCGTTAGGATATATATAACTATCTGCGGTAAGAACAAAATTCCCCTGTTTGTCGATCAATCCCGTTATTTGGTTGTTTTCGTCTAAGATCTGCGCGCGGGCAAGGCCTTCCGAAAAAACGCCTGCATAGGTTAATTTCGGCTCGATGACGATCGATCCTGTTTTGTCGATGTAACCCCACGTATTCTTTGCACTCGAATCGAAGTACACCGCCGCGAGCCCGTCTCCGAAAGCGTTTGCCCCCGCGTATTGGGGCTCGATCACGATTTTACCGGTCGTATCGGCGTACCCGTAGAGGTCGTCGCTTCCTATTATAGTATCGCCGTTTACATCTCTGCCGATCACGATCATGCCGTCTATTATGGTGGAGCCGCTCCCTGTGGTTTTTTCGGGCAGCGGATAGATCCTCGGGTGAAGAGGCTGGATAACCTGGATGTCTTTTTCAAATTTGGCGATGACCTCGTTGTCCTTGTTTATAAGCTGCCATTCGCCCGATTCCGTCTTCACCGTGGCTACATTGTCTACGAACGGAAAGACCTCGGTATACTGCGGCGCTATTACCCATTCGCCTTTTGTGTTGATATATCCCCAGTAATAGATATCCTGCGCTCCCGCCACAGGTTCGTCCGCTGCCGCTTTTACGGTAATGTAACCCTCGGTTCCGCTGTCGGTAATAATTTCATCTTCCGTAAGCCAGTCTGTCGTGCCCTCGTCGAGTATGGCTTCCACTGACGGAGCGACATAGTTTCCGGGCCCTCCGCAGCCGGTCAAAAGAAAAATAGATACCCCCAATAACAGCGCCATTGATTGTTTTTTCATGTGCACAACCTCCGATCAGGATAACGAAGCAATCGATATTCCTATCATTATCCGATACACTTTTAATAAGTGATTTCATAAACATATAAAATCTTAGTCAATAAATTATTTCATATTAATGGAGTGATTTGGTTTGCAGTTTGCATACTTTTAAAATTCTTTATTGAAATGTCTTGTCCATATTAGAATAATAGTTGACAATAAAATAATATTATTTCATATTAATGGGGCGATTTGGTTCACATTTTGCATACTTTCCATAGTTTTTTATTGCCTTGTCTTGTACGCATGATTATAATCGTTATTGAATGGATAACAAAGATGAGAAAAAGGATAAGCAGAATGCAGTTTCCACCGAGGAACTCCTTCGGCTGCTTAAAGACACCCGATCTATAGAGAGCTTTTATGGACAGACAGCGGAAAGCCTTTCCAATATCAGCACATCCGAATATCTGGCTCAATTGATGGCACAATATAAGCTGCATAAACAGGAAGTTATCGAAGCGGCCAATCTGGAGCGTTCCTCCGGCTATCAAATATTCTCCGGGCAGCGCAACCCCAAACGCGATACCCTGCTCCGTATTGTGCTTGCTATGAAACTTTCACTTACTGAAACACAGCGGCTTTTA
>CAZDZY010000020.1:0-27333 GCA_964510055.1 uncultured Christensenellaceae bacterium | reverse complement strand
CCCAGCGCGGCGAGCTCTATCTAAAAAACAGAAGGGACGCCGCTATAGTGTATTGCATCCATCACGGTTTAAGCCTGATCGACACCGAGATGCTCCTGGAGAGCATCGGCGAACAAATGCTTAGCAAATGAGCCTTTTATGAAGGAACATATCGATTTATTTCAAAAAGAATATCAGGATATTATAAAAAGGATACCGCTGCCCAAAAGCATAGCGGAGTATTATGAAATATACGATTGCCTTTATGAAACACAGGGGAAGGCCACTTATCTGCTAAAGTCGCTTAAGAATAAGCAGCTTTATATCCTAAAAACCGCTTCCGCCCCGCAAAAAGAAAACCTTGAGGCTGAGTATCGGATTTTAAGCGGACTGTCTCATCCTTCTATATCGCGCGCTGTTTCATATATAGATCATGAAAAAAGGGGCTACCTGATACGCGAATACGTCAAAGGAATATCTTTAGCGCAATTGGTAACAGACAGCGGGCCTGTATCCGATAAAAAAGCCGTGGAGATCACAATCGGACTATGTTATGCCCTTGAATACCTGCACACCCTTGATCCGCCGGTAATTCACAGGGATATAAAACCCCAAAATATAATCATAACGAAAGACGGGCAGTGTACGCTGATAGATTTCGGGATCTCCCGGTTCTTTCACGATGATTCGGAAAAAGATACCGTTTTTATGGGCACTGAAGCAACGGCGGCTCCGGAACAATTCGGTTATATGCAGACCGGCGTCCGTTCGGACGTGTACTCTATGGGTATACTTATATTTTACCTCATAACAGGCTCATTCGATATCAAACAAATATCAGATATAAAGAATAAAAAAATCAGAACGATAATTACGAAATGTACACGTTTCGATCCTGCCGACCGGTTTGATTCTGTATCGCGTCTTCGGAAACGGCTTTGCAACGTGTACTCTGATAAAAGGGCGTATGCCCGAATGGCCGCTTTATGCAGTTTTGTATTAATGTTGGCCGTTGTTTCGCAAGGAGCTGAATTTACTCCTGCCGTCAGCCAGGCTTCGGATTCGCCCGGCACTACCATTTCTATTGAGACCATTCCGCAGGATAGGGCTTACACATTTGCTTCCCCTCTTATCGAAAAGGCAGCGCGTCAGGAGTTGGGCCTTAGCGAGAGCGAAGTCATTACCGAACATGACCTGAGTAAAATCAGCAAGATCCTGATCTGCGGCAACAAGGTATATTCCGATTGGAAAGACCATCACATAAGCGGCACCGATATTTACCTTAACAACGCTCAGGAGACTAGCATTGGCAGCGTCAATACTTTAGCCGATATTGCCATGATGGAAAATATCAAGGAACTGGCATTGTATAATCAGCAGATAAGCGATCTGTCGCTGCTTGCGGGCCTGCCCTTAACAAAACTCGGTTTAGCCGGCAATCGGATTACAGACCTGTCGGCGCTTTCCCGATGCGGCGGCATTACGGAACTCTATTTAACAAGTAATCCGGTCTCCGATATTTCGGCAGTTTCTCAAATGAAATATCTGAGCCGCCTTGACCTGGCCGATACTGACATCGAAGATATTACTCCCGCCGTTGATTGCCCGATCGTATTCATTTCACTGCTGGGCGCGCCCGTCCAGGATTACGCGCCTCTGACCATGCTGCCCCAACTGGAGTGGGTCCGCGCAGGCGGCCTGAGCGCTGAAAATATAGAAATGTTCGGGACGCTTACCAACCTTACCGACCTGACATTACACGACAGCTCTGTCGGCGGCTTATATACGCTTTATGGCTTAGAAAAGCTTTCATTTCTGGATCTGTATAATTGTAAGCTTACCAGTATAAACGGGATCGAACGTTTTTCTGAACTCCGCGGTTTGTGTATCGCAGATAATCCTATAACCGACCTTTCGCCTCTCGTTAATCTGACTAATCTGAGTTATATAAATCTTATAAATATCGACGCCGATTTCTCCTCTATTGCGCAGCTGCCGGCTCTTGATACTATAGACTGTTCCCGGGATCAGGAGGATGCCCTAAGGGCCGCTTTAGGGGATACGGCTATAAACATTAGAATGCAGGATTGATTTGGACATCAATAGCTCCAAGTTTAGTAATCAGAAATAATGCCCTGTATTACTCCTAATATGAAAAGTACTTGCTTTCAAAACAAAACAATACTTGTTAAAATATATTCTTTGCCATAACATCTTTTATTTATAACGCATATGCTGAACTAAAGACAAACAGAAAGGAATGTTTTTTTGTATTATCCTTATAGGAGGAATCCTCCGTCTAATAATCCTTCACAGGGAAACTACGGTTATACAAATAATGCTGCGCAGTTCAATAACGGATATGCGAACACCCCGCCGCAAGGCAGCTATGGATATAAAAATAGTAACCGGATGAATATGCCTTACGCAGGCAGGCCGGTAAATAATTCCTCCCCTGAGATCAAACTTATTGATAACGGGCCGGGGCCGTTCGTTGTCAGCATAGGGGAGGCCGCGAAGCAAAACAACGCTTTTCGTACGGCGTTATGGACAGGGGAGCATATGCAGCTCACGCTGATGAGCATAAACCCGGGCGAAGACATAGGCTTCGAGGTCCATCCGAATGTCGACCAGTTCATACGCGTTGAAGAAGGCGGCGGTATACTTGTGATGGGCGAACAAAAAGATTTTCTGGATTTTCAAAAGACCGTATCTGCCGGCGACGCGCTTTTCATACCGGCCGGCAAATGGCATAACCTTGTCAATTCAGGCCGGAGGCCGCTCAAATTATATTCGATATACGCTCCGCCGCAGCATCCGTCCGGCACTGTCCATTCAACAAAAGAAGAGGCGAAAACAGCGGAGGGGCAGCCCGAACAGGGATAATGTTTATTATCGCCCCAAAAGCTTTGGATTTTCAGGGCGTTATCCTGCGTTAATCCGCCCGCCCTTCTGCTTTATTATATCGCCGGCAGACGCGTACGGGTGGGGGTAACGGCCGTTCTCGCGGGTGAACGAAGGCACGCCGGGTATATCGTTTATCTGCACCGCGCGCTTCGGGCAATAGTTCAGGCAGGCAAAGCACATCGTGCAAAAAACGTTTTTCTGCCATACAGGCCTTTTATCCTTCAGCATTATCTTGCCCGACAGGCATACGCTTTCGCAAACGCCGCAGCCATTGCAATTATCATCCGCGCAGAAATACTGCGCCCCGCCCGTATGTTCCGCAAGATCCATACACGTGAGGACTGTCCTTTCGATTAGAAACGAGGTCAGGCGGTTTTTGCCCGAAGGCTGTGTTACTTCAGTGTCGGCCGGATGACTTTTCTTTTCTTCCTTTACGGCCTTTGCGAACGAATCGATCTTCTGCAAAACATCTTTCTCGACGGTCTTGATATCTTCCTCTGTCGGGACAATATAGCCCTTATGACGGGCTTCGTTATTACACATGTTCAGCACGAGGTGCGACCCAAGCTCTTTCCCCTTTTTTCGCAGAAGAGCGTTTATCTTTTCAAAGCCGTAAAATACGGTTCCGAGGCGCGTCGCAACGGCAAATATGTAGCCTGCCGAACTGAAATCGGCCTTTTTTATAAACCTGCTGACTGCGATGGGAATGGTAAGCGCGTGCACGGGGAATACGATACCCACCTTTGAACCGGACGCCTTAACTTCAGGCGTATCGATCAGGCTCGCTATAGGCACAAGGTTCGCATCCGGCAGCCTTTTCGCAAGCTCCTTCGCCACGAACAATGAATTACCGGTACCTGAAAAATAATAGATCTCAGTACTCATGATTCTTTTCTCCTTTACTTAATACACATGTTATCATCTCGTTTATCTTTTGGTCTCTTTGCTGCTTATCAAAAAAATCCGTGCCCAGCAGCCTGCCGTAAAGCTCGGGCTCAAGGAATACATGGTGGAGCGGAAGCATCAGCTGCAGCGAGATTATGTCAAGTTCAGTCCTGTCGAACCCGGGGAAGATCTCTTCTATAAGCGGCAGTATCATCGCGCACGAATTCGCGCACCCCCGCCTTAGTTCCGCCGCTAGCGCTACTTTGCAGATATTATAGTGTTCAAACGCCGCGTCGGACGTCGTTATAAGTATGTTCCTTACACGGCTCTCGGCGCTGTTCCCGCCGTAATCCCCCATTAAAGGGTCGATGATGCCTCCCATCATCCTGCCCACTACCTCGCTCATAAGATTTTCCTTCGACCCGTAATAATAGTTTACGAGCGCCAGATTCACGCCGGCCTTCGCGGCGATCTGCCTTGTCGTCACCTTTTCCGGGTCGATGCCGCCGGCCAGCAGCTCAAGCACGGTTCCAAATATCCTGTCTTTAGCGTTTGCTTCATCGTTCATAAGATCACCTCAAGGCTTTAAACATGTTTTAAACACGTTTAAATATATCATGATTTCAGTAAAAGTCAAGAACATAATATAATTTTTATCGTACAAGCCCGGCGCGCCTTTTTTTACGGGTCTTAACGGTCATGAAGTTTGAGTTTTAATATATAGAATGATATATTATAATCCAATAAACAGGACGATCTGGTATCGGAGCTCTCTATGCAATCAGTAAAAATGCGATTCAACCATACAGATATCTGCAAACCTTCGGTTTGTTTCACATGGGACGATAATTGTGCCGCTCACCGAAGGCTTATCGCTCCGCAGTTTTTAAAACGCGGCTTTTTATGCACTTTCTATATCAATCCCGGGGAGGCCGGATTTAAAGAGAATTACATGGACAGTTATAAAGCATTGTCCGAAAGTAATTTTGAAATAGGCAGCCACGGCTTTTGCCACGACGATTATTCGAATATGCCTAAAAGCGAATTTGAACATGAACTTAAAAGGTCGGCTTTGAGCATAAAAGAAAGTTTGGGCATATATCCCGCAACGTTTGCTTTCCCCTATCACGCTTTTAACGACGATATGCTGCAAACTGCGAGGAAATTATATCTCGAAACGAGGAATACGCTGCGTAATTCAAAGAGGTTCGGTATCAGAACGAGCTCAACCCTCGATGAAATGATGCTTGCTGCCAGAGAATGCGTCTCAAATAAGCGCTCCCTGGTCTTTTCGGGGCACTCAGCAGTCCCGGCTGCCGACGGCAATATTAAGGAAGACGCGGGGCATGAGCCAATACCTGTGCAAACTTTAAGCGCATTGCTGGAATATCTGCAAACGCAGGACGGTGCGGAAGTCCTCACCTTCGGGCAGGCCGCGCTCAAGCAGTTTATCATCGATAATTGCGAGATATCCGGCAGCTTTTACACGCTAAGCGGGGAGCAGGCGGATAGGCTGGGCGCGTTTCAGATCGGCGCCGGTAAGCTCGAACGGCTGATATGAGATCTTACCATTCATCGTCATCATCGTCGTCATCGTCATCGTCGTCGTCTTCGTCCTTATATCTGTAGCCGCCGTATTCGTCGTCGTCTTCGTATTCATCGTCATCGGTTATCTCGCCGATAACCATCAGCTCCGCAGCCCTCTCAGCAGTATCCGGGCTGCCGTCTTTGTTATGACCGAACGGATAGTACATAAGATTGCTCCTTTCTCTCCTTCGCGCCGATTTCAGCTTTCCTTATGTCCCGTAAACCGGACAAAGGAAACAGCAAAAGTTGATTTATTAAAACATCCCTGATAATATATAAACCGTTTTAAAGCTATTATTCATATCGATCGCTACAAACTGTTTAAGGAGGCGCCATGGAATTCAGAAAGACTGTTAAGCTTGAGATAAGCGATTATACTGCTTTTAATTTCTTCGTATTAAAGAGAGTCTTCATACTGCTGCCGATAATATGCGTAGGCCTTAGCTACCTGTTGATCTACCGCGGAGA
Source organism: uncultured Christensenellaceae bacterium (assembly GCA_964510055.1). Taxonomy (GTDB): domain Bacteria; phylum Bacillota; class Clostridia; order Christensenellales; family SZUA-584; genus DTFZ01. The sequence continues at coordinate 21,507 of CAZDZY010000020.1, read as the reverse complement.
CCCTGACAGGAGTCTGTTAAGTTTCGCTGTGTATGCAGTTGTTATTTCCATCCTGGCCTTGCTTGGGTTTTTTCTATTGATGCGGCATTCGATGAAAAAGTCGTTTAAAACCACAAAAGCGATGCAGCTGCCTCAGGAAGTAGTTTTGGATGACGCGGGCGTCCATGCTTCCGGGGAATTCGGGAACACAAATATGTCGTGGCAGGACTTATACAGGGTTGTCGAGGTAAAGAAAGCCTTTTACGTTTATCTGTTGAAAATGCAGGCCGTAATAATCCCGAAACGGCTTACTTCCGCGGATGAAAACGCCGTTATAAGATCTATAGTTAAAAAGTACCTTGCCCCTAATAAATACAGATTTAAAAAGCAATAAGACGTCGGGAGTTATTTATTCACGTTCTTCAGCCTGCCGTTATTCACGTTCTTCAGCCTGCCGTTTTCGCTTCTGTTGCAGCCCGCTATGTAGAGCTTGCCCGGCATTATCTTAAACATAAACGCTATGAGCCTCCACCTTTTTGTCACGCATCCTTTCGCTTTCCTGCGCTTTATTATATTCCATATCTGCCTTGCCGCCTTTTCAGGAGGGGCGACCCAGAAGAGCCCCTCGCCCTGAGCCATTGCCGTATCCACCAGGCCCGGCTTGATATCGGTGATCGCGATGCGCCGTCCGGAAGCCGCCGCCTTGCATGCCAGCCCTTCGAGGTAATTGGACATATACGCCTTGGAAGCGTTATACGCGGGGCACGTTCCGCTCCCCCGGAGCGCGGCTATAGACGATATAGCCGTAATATGCCCCTCGCCTTTTCGCAGGAAATATTTAAACCCGGCGTCAGCTAAGGCGGTAAATCCCATTACGTTTACGTCTATCGTCTCGCGTTCATATTCCCACTCAAGCTCGCGGTTTATATGGCCTGTGCCTGAACTTATGACGAGCAGGTCCATACCGCCCATATCGTTTATAAGTTCATGGAGAAGCGCAGCGGTTTCTTCCGGTTTGGAAACGTCGATCCGTTTGATATGAACTTCTCCGCCAAGCTCTTTTTTTAATTCTTCAAGCAGGTCTACCCTTCTGGCAGCCAGCCCGAGGCTAAAACCTTCTTTTGCGAGTATCTTCGCCAGTTCTTTGCCTATGCCGCTGCTGGAGCCGATAATTATCGCCTTTTTCATGGAAACCACCCCTGTTTTTAATATATATAATATTTATCTTAACAATATCTATCTTGATTTAATTCGACAGTTCTCATAATTCACCTTTTTCCCGCTTTCTTCCCGCTCATTGACATCGCCCTTTTCCCTCCCTATACTATAAGAACATAAACGATTTGGAGTAAGGTTTGACCACAATAAGAACAAAACTATTTATATTTATAATCGCTGCCGTATTGCTGTTTTCAGCCTGCAATAATAACAGCGGCGTATCCATTACTTCGGTCCCTCTGGATACCCCGTCGCCGACGCCCGTCCAAACGCCGTCGCTTTCTCCCCCGGAAGAGCCGACTCCTTCGCCGACACCTCCGCCAACTATCGACGCGCTCGATGCTTACATCTCGCGTATGAGCGATAGAGAGCTCATCGGCCAGATGATAATGATAGGCTTTAACGGCACAAAAGACATGCCTGCCGAGACCGTACAGCTGATGCGGGAATACTCAGTCGGCAACGTGATGCTTTTTGGAACGGCGAACACCAACACTTTTTCACAGACTACAAAGCTTGTTGATAACATTAATTCGCATAATCCGGGCGGCATACCGCTGCTCATAGCAATATATCTGGAAGGCGGCAGCGTAACTCGCTTCCCGCACCAGTGGCACCCTTTTATCAGTTCCGCGAAAACGCTCGGCAAGGCTGATGACCCTCAGCGCGTCTTTGACCAGTACAAGCGCATAGGAGAGCAGCTTAAAGAGATAGGTATAAACATAAATTTCGCGCCGGTGTTGGATATTGCTCATAACCCTTCTTCCACGTTTCTCGGAAGCCGTATGTTCGGCAGCGACCCCGATAAGGTCTCGCCGCTTGTGGTCGAGGCTGTTAAAGGGCTTCACGCGGCAGGCATCGCCTCTCTCGGAAAGCATTTCCCGGGACATGGCGATACCGCCACAGACTCGCATGAAAAGACCCCCATCATAGGCGCGACGCTTGAGGAAATGGAAAACTATTCGCTTATACCGTTCAAAGCGGCCGTAGACTCAGGGATCGACGGAATGCTCGTAGCCCACCTCTCGTACCCGAATGTGGACAGCGAAGATATCACGTCCATGTCGCCGACGGTAATTAACGGTATACTTCGCGAAGAGATGGGTTTTAACGGCTTAGTTATCTCCGACGACCTTCGGATGAAGGGTTTCTCAAGCAAGTATTCAATAGCCAAAGGCGCGGTGCAGCACATACTGGCGGGCGGAGACATGCTCTTGATAGGCAAATATACGGATAAACAAAAAGCCGTGCTCGATTCTATCTATGACGCGCTGCAGGACGGCACCCTTACGCGCGGGCGGCTCGAGCAGAGCGTCCGCCGCGTGCTTGAACTGAAGATGAAATACGTGGGCTTTACCATAGATGGATAGTATCTGCGGTTGAATTTACCGGCGCTATCCGAAAATATACGATATAGTGTAGGGAACGACCCCTGTGTCGTTCCGCTGATCATTTTATAGACATCTCCTTTTTAATTCCCCTTTTTTATTCAGTATTAATAAACACCTCAAGCGGGTAAAATTACAGATAGCAGGTTGACAACGGACAAACCAAATGATAACTTAGTTGCGAATGATACGCATTTGCAACAGGAGAAAACATGTTTAAGAAAATAATACCCGCCGTTCTGGCGCTGCTGCTGATATTCCCTGCGGGATGCGGCAAAACAACAGACACCGAAACCGCCGGCGGTAAACTGAGCGTAAGGGCGAGCTTTTACCCCATGTATGACTTCGCCAAAAAGATAGGCGGAGACAAAGCCAGCGTCTCCCTCATGATACCCGCGGGGATAGAGCCCCACGAATGGGAACCTTCCACGTCGGATATCTTGAGCCTCGAAAAGGCTGATATATTCGTCTATAACGGAGCCGGCATGGAGCCCTGGGTTTCGGATATCCTCGGGTCGCTGCAAAATAAAGATCTTATAGCAGCCGAAGCTTCAAAAGGCATAGCGTCCGCCGGTTCAGACCCGCATGTGTGGCTGGACCCAAAGTGCGCTAAAACGGAGCTGCTGAATATAAAAAACGCTTTTGCAGAGGCCGACCCGGGCAACGCCTCTTATTATGAGGAAAACTACGATACCTACGCCGCAATGCTTGACGCGCTCGATAAAGAATACCGCGATACGCTCTCTGCGCTGCCCGGGCGTGATATAGTTGTGGCCCACCAGGCTTTCAGCTATCTCTGCGCCGCCTACGGGCTTAACCAGATAGCTATAGAAGGCGTTTTCGCCGACTCCGAGCCCAGCCCGGCGCGTATGGCCGGGATAGTCAGATTCGTAAAGGATAACGGCGTTAAGGTCATATTCTTTGAAGAGCTTATAAGCCCGAGAGTCGCCGAAACCATTGCCGCTGAAACAGGGGCGCAGACCGCTGTTCTCAGCCCTATAGAGGGTTTGGGCCAAGATGCCGTTGCCGCGGGGGAAGATTATTTTTCAATGATGCGGAAAAACCTTTCGGAATTAAAGAAGGCGCTCGAATAGATGGATAGAATTGTAGATGTTAAAAACTTAAGTTTCGGATATGATGACCGGCTCGTCTTCGGCGATGTGAATCTTGAAATAGGCCGCGGAGATTTCGCAGGCATAATAGGCCCGAACGGTTCAGGCAAAAGCACGCTTTTAAAGCTTATATTGGGACTGCTCCGCCCCTCGGGCGGAAGCATAACGCTGTTCGGCGTGAGTGCCCAGCGGTTTCGCGAATGGCCGAAGATCGGCTATGTCGCCCAGAAGAACCAGCTGCATACCGGCTTCCCCGCGTCGGTCTTCGAGGTGGTATCCGCAAACCTCTATTCCGAGACCGGCTTCCTTCATATTCTTTCTAAGCGGCAAAAAGAAAAAACCGAAGAAGTGCTCAAAACCGTGGGGCTGTTTGAGCGCAAAAATACGCCTGTATCGAACCTTTCGGGCGGGCAGCAGCAGCGGGTGCACCTGGCGCGCGTGCTGGTAAACGACCCTGAGATACTGCTTATGGACGAACCCTCTTCCGGGATGGACACCGCGGCCGAGAATTCTATGTACGAACTGCTGCATAAGCTGAACGAACAAAAAAACATATCCATCGTAATGGTGACGCACGATATAACCGCGGTTACCGCGCACGCGAGCCGCCTGTTCTGCATGGGCGATAATACGCTCTGCGAGCACGATATGTCCGAAGCCCTTGACAGCGAATTCTTATCGCGGCTGTACGGGCACAGCGTACACGTGCATGTGCACAGCCGCGGGAACGGGCAGCCGAAGGCTCCGCAAAAGGAGAAAGATCATGTTTGAGTTAAACTTTATGATAAGAGCTTTTATAGCAGGCATAGTCATTGCCGTGATCACCCCAAGCGTGGGCGTCGTGGTCGTGTTAAAGCGTTTCTCGATGATAGGCGATACGCTTTCGCACGCGTCGCTTGCCGGAGTGGCGGCAGGCATTATCGGAGGCATAAATCCTATTGCGGGTTCGATAGCGGCATGCGTTCTCGCCGCGTTCAGTATAGAGGCTGTGCGCAAGCTGTTCCCGAAATACTCGGAAATAGCGCTGTCAGTCATACTCTCTACGGGAGTGGGCCTCGCGGGAGTGCTGACCGGGTTTATTAAGGACGCCGGGGAGTTCAACAAGTATTTGTTCGGCACCATAATCGGGATCACCGATTTCGAGCTTTATCTCATAATAGCGGCGGGCGCAGTCATACTAACCGCGTTCCTTTTTATGTACAAGGCGCTGCTTTATATGACGTTCGACGAAGAATCTGCCCGCCTTGCGGGCGTGCCCGTACGCCGCGTAAATTTCGTATTCATGCTGCTCATCGCGCTCACGGTCTCCATCTCAGTACAGACCATAGGCATACTCATAATATCGTCGCTGATGGTGCTGCCCGTGGCCTGCTCGATGCAGGTTTCAAAAAGCTTTAAACAGACCGTTATCATCTCCGTAATATTCGGCCTGATATTTGTGCTTGCGGGGCTGACGATATCCTATTACGCCGATCTAAAGCCCGGAGGAACTATTGCCCTTACCGGAGTGGCGTGTTTGATCATCACATACGCGGTAAAAAAGCTTGTCCGGTCCACTGCGGTAAAACGCCTGCCCGAAGGCGGGCAGGGCTAAGAGGTGCATACCATGTCCGAAAAAAACGATATAGACTTAAAAGGAATAAAGATGACGAGGCAGCGCACCGTACTGCTCGAAATACTCGAAAGCGCAGAGTCCCCTTTGACCGCCTCGCAGATACACGCCCTTTATCTGCAAAAAGACCCCGGCGCCTGGCTCTCCACAACTTACCGCGCTCTCGAAATGTTTACCGAAAAGGGCATAGTAAACAAACTTATCCCGATGGACGACGCGACCGCGAAATACGAGCTTGACCGGCATACGCACAAGCATTACGCCGTATGCCGCAGCTGCAAAAAGATGATAGACTTAGAGTGCTGCCCCATAAAAGACCTTCAGGTAAAAACAAAAGAAGGCGGTTTCCATGTTACCGGCCACCGGCTCGAAATATACGGGTACTGCGACGACTGCTATCTCAGATCAAAATAGCGTGCGTACCTTAGCAACTTGACAATCTTGCGCGCATATATTAATATATAAAAAGTCTTTTTGCACTGCATACAAATCTACAGTACAAACTGAGCAGGCGATGAACCTTTTGGTTCGTGGGGCCGGGCCGCATTAGCGGCAGCAGATAGAACTTCGATGCATCTGTGGGACAGTAGTATGTTTCACGGGTGTTTTTTTATACACTTTGAACATACTGGGAAATGCTGATAAGACCGGATACAAAATTGTAAGCCAATTTTAAAGCCCTGCAGTTTAGTGTCTGGCTGACCGCAAAGATATCGAACGGATATATCAGTATTTCCATAACTGAAGAGCAAGTGGGAAAGCTATCAAAGGAAACACTGATTTAATGAGGAACCCAAAAAGCCGTAAGACTTTTTGGGGCAATAAGATTTGCGAGGAAATTTGGCGTCTGCCAAGGAGTAAAAACGAAGAAATAGCAGAGCTATTTCGGAGTTTTTGCGACACAGGCAGGCGGTAAATTAACGGCAAAGATATTGCACGAATAAATCAGTGCTTCCAATATAAGCGAGGTAACTTATATGACAGCCTTAAACACCACCGGCCTGACTTCTGAAGAAGCAAAAGCCCTTCAGCAGAAATTCGGCAAAAACGAGCTGACACCGAAGAAAAAAGAGAGCTTCTTTATTAAAGTTCTGCACATAATACGCGAGCCTATGTTTTTATTGCTCATTATAGCGGCTTTGATCTACTTTTTCCTGGGCGAGCCGCGCGACGGCGCAATAATGCTTGTATTCGTCATAGGCATAATAAGCATAGACGTCATTCAGGAGTGGAAGACAGATAAAACGCTCAGCGCCTTAAAAGACCTTTCAGCGCCGCAGATCACGGTGATCAGGGACGGGGAGGAAAAGGTTATACCGAGCACCGATCTTGTTCCGGGCGACATAATGATGATAAGCGAAGGCGTGAAGATACCGGCCGACGGTGTCATTATAAAATGCAGCGACCTTCGCGTAGCCGAGGCCACATTGACCGGCGAGTCGGAAGGCGTTTGGAAGGTCGCCGCGGGCGGCGGCGAGCCGGCCGGCGATTTCTGGCGGCACGATTACGCCTACGCGGGTACATTAGTGATACAGGGCACCGCTACTGTGAAGGTTGACAAAATAGGTTTCTCTACCGAATACGGCAAAATAGGGGCAAACGTGGCGTCCGCGCCCGAAGAACAATCGCCGCTGCAAAAGCAGACGGGCGGCCTCGTTAAACTATCCGCGGGTATCGCCGCGGTGCTGCTGGCTCTTGTCAGCGTTATTACGTACCTTAATATACCCGAACATATATTTAAGGAACGCATAATAGAGAGCATACTGTCGGGAATAACGCTTGCGATGGCGATGATACCCGAAGAATTCCCCGTCATACTTACCGTGTTCCTGTCGCTCGGGGCGTGGCGGCTCGCTAAAAAGCATTCGCTGGTGCGCAGGCTGCCGGCCGTCGAGACTCTCGGGTCGGTCTCAGTGCTGTGCGTCGACAAGACCGGTACTATTACCCTCAACCAGATGACAGTGCAGGAAACATGGGCGCCCGGCGGAGACACGGAAGGCTTATGCGAGACCATGGGGCTCGCGTGCGAGACCGACACGTATGACCCGATGGAAAAAGCCATGCTCGCGCATTGCGAAAAATTGGGCATACCTAAGTCTCACCTGTTCGGCGGGGAGCTTTTGAGCGAATACGCTTTTACGAACGAGCTCAAGATGATGGGGCATATCTGGCACCACGACGGCGAGATAATAATAGCGGCGAAAGGCTCGCCCGAGCGCTTATACACGATATGCAATATGAGCGAGGAGCAGCAGCGCAATGCCGAAAGGAAAGCTCACGAGATGTCGCTGGCGGGATTGCGCGTTATTGCGGTCGGCATACAGACGCTTTCCGCTAAGAGCGAGATCCCCGCCGACATCATGGACTGCTCGCTAAAGTTTTGCGGGCTTATCGGCCTTGCCGACCCGCCGAGGGAAAGCATAAAACAGGATATTGCCGTCTGCGCGAAGGCGGGCATCCGCGTGGTCATGATAACGGGCGACAACGGCGTTACCGCGTCGAGCATAGCAAAGCAGATAGGCATGGCGCACAGCGATAATATAATAACCGGCGACATGCTCAATATGATGAGCGACGAAGAGCTCCGCGAGAAGGTAAAAGACGTGAGCATATTCTCGCGCGTCGTGCCCGAGCACAAGATGCGCATAGTCCAGGCCTTTAAGGAAATAGGAGAGATAGTCGCTATGACGGGCGACGGGGTCAACGACGCCCCGGCGCTTAAATACGCCGATATAGGCATCGCCATGGGTAAGAGAGGCTCCGAAGTTTCGAGGGAAGCCGCCGACCTTATACTGATGGACGACAACTTCTCAACTATAGTGGATACGGTGCACGACGGCAGGCGCATATACGATAATATCCGCAAGGCTGTCGGTTATGTGTTCACCATACACATACCTATAGCGCTCGCTTCGCTGCTCGCGCCCATGCTCGGCATAGACCCGGCAAGCTTGCTGCTTCTGCCGCTGCACGTCGTGCTGCTCGAGCTCATAATAGACCCGACATGCTCCATCGTGCTCGAGCGCCAGCCAGCCGAGAGGGATATAATGGACAGGGCGCCGCGCGATCCGAAAGAAAAGCTTGTTACCGCGGGCATGCTGCTGAAAAGCCTGATTCAGGGGCTCGCCGTCTTCGGGGCTTCGTTTTTTACGTACCTTACCGCCCTCGGGGGAGACCCGGCAAACGCGCCCCTCGCAAGGGCTATGGGTATGGCGGTAATAATGCTCGCGAACCTGTTCCTCGTCCAGGTAAACAGCTCGAACCGCGATTCGTTTATAACCTCAATGAAGCGCCTTATCAAAGACAAGGTGATGTGGGGGGTAACACTCGGAACGGTAGCGGGGCTGCTGCTGATAATCTACTCGCCTTTAAACAGCTTCTTAAAGCTCGCTCCGCTCTCTGCTTTGCAGCTGCTCATGGTGTTCGGCATCGCGGCGGGGTCGGTGTTGTGGTATGAGATAGTCAAGCTGGTCAAGAGGATAAAGTATAAAAGACAAGGACGATAAGATAACACAAAGCCCGCGTTTCCGCGGGCTTATTTTATCTCATATCTCCCCTTATACTCCTCCCTTGCCTTATCCGTATACCTGTTTATGAATTCCGTTTTCGCTTCCGTGTACCCGTCCCGGTCATGCTCGTATTGTTTTATAAGCTCCGCCTTCAGCATGCCGTATTCGGCGGCGATATCCTTATGCTCTTTCAGATAATCCCTGAAATACAGCTCCCCCCAATCACCGGGGTAGCGTATGTGCACGTGAAACGCCTGCCCTTTAAAGCCTTGGGGCGTGTAGCCTTTTAAAAACATCATATGCCGTAAGGGGTTGTCCGGCTGCGCGGTGTATATGTAACCGATGGAAACGAGGTCTTCTTTCAGCTTTTCAGTATCGCAGCTATGCGCTATCTCGATCAGTATGTCTATCGTAGGCTTCGCCGTAAGATGCGGCACCGCCGTGCTGCCTATGTGGTTTATCCTTACGATATTGCTTTCGCCGGCAGCGTTAATCAGGCGTCCCTTTTCACCGCGATAACGCTCTTCCCATTTCGGGTCGTGGACGCGCAGTATTATCGGGAACAGCTCCCACAGCTCCGCGTTCGTCATCTCCGACAAATCTTTTTTCATTTTCACATGTTCTTTTCTATTACGCCCTTCAGTATATCGCAGCCTTTATCTATCTGCTCTATCGAAGGCATTGAGAAGTTGAGGCGTATTGTATTCAAATGGCCGCCTTCAGGGTAAAAATGCGTGCCCGGTACGAACGCCACTCCCGCGTCGACGCTTTGCTTGAAGAGAGCGACAGCGTCCATCCCCTCCGGCAGCGTTACCCATATGAACAGCCCGCCGTCCGGCCTCGTAAATGTCACGCCCTTGGGGAAGCCCTCCAGCTTCCTGATCATAGCGTCGCGCTTTTTTGCGTAGCTTTCGCAAACTTCGGCAATATGCGGCCCGAGTTTGCCCGAATTCGCGTACGCAATAACTATTTCCTGGGAAAGATTTGACGTATGCAGGTCTTCGCCCTGCTTCGCTATGTTATATTTCGCTATTATCCGGCGGTCGGCTATTGTTGCGCCCACGCGCAGCCCCGGCGATATTATCTTGGAAAAACTCATGAGGTATATCACCGTATTGTTTTCATCAAAGCTCTTTATAGTCGGCACCGGCGTTCCCGAATACCTCAGATCGCAGTACGGGTCGTCCTCGAGTATCAGCACGCTGTACTTTTCGCAGATCTCCAGCATCTTTTTGCGCCTGTCCTGCGGCAGCGTTTTGCCCGTGGGGTTCTGGAACGTCGGCACTGTATACACGAACTTAGGCTTATGCTTTTTTATCTTTTCCTCGAGGTCTTCTATCACCATGCCGCTTTCGTCCATCTCCACGCCCCGCAGATCAGCCTCATATGTCAGAAATGTTTGAATGGCGCCTATGAACGACGGCGATTCGCACAGTACCGCGTCGCCGGGGTTCACGAGTGTCTTCGCCGCGAGGCCTATGCCCTGCGTGGAGCCCGACGTTATTATAACTTCGTCAGCCGCGGCGTTTATGCCGCGCTTTTTCATCATCCCGATTACGGTGTCTTTAAGCCGGCCTATGCCCGGCGTTCCGCCGTACTGCAGCACGTGGCTTCCGTTCTCGCGGAGCACTGACGCCGCTATAGCCGCTACCTCATCGCTCGGGAAACTCTCGGGGGCGGGGTTGCCCCCTGCGAGCGATATCATTCCCGGCTGCGCCAGCAGTGAGAATATCTCCCTTATTGCGCTGCCTGTTACTTTGTCAAGCCTCTTCGCGAATTCCATAACAATCATTTCCTTTATGCCGTTTTGTTGATTATAATATGCGCGGACAGCACGTTCAATACATATTTACGCGCACAGCTGCGCGTCTGTAAACAGCCGCCGCTAATCGCTAAGACAGTTATCAAGAGCTTGCCTGTTTGCGTACGCGCTGTTTATCTCGCTCTCGAGGCCGCTCATGAACATTGCGGCCGTATCTTTTCTCGTCTCCGCCATGCGGCGCGCCTCGCTCGTATAAAACATCGAGTATATATTTTTAAGTTTGCAGTGATATTCTTTATAAAACGATTCCGGAGCATCCTTATCCGTACCGGAACAGACTTCCCTGCCCCGCATAGTATAAAGCTGCTGCCCCACCTGCCCCTGATACATAAGCGTGCGGGCTATGCCCAGCGCGCCCGCTGCCTCGAGCTTATCCGCGTCGAACAGTATCTTAGCCTCCACGCTCTCCGGCGGGTCGCCGCTCCTCCACCTGTGCGTCCTTACGCAGTCGCTCACGTGCTTCGCCCGTTGCGCGCTCCACCCTATTCCAATAAGGAAGCGTTCCGCCATCTTACCGCCTTCGGCCGCGTGGCAAATTGAAGGGTCTTTGAATTGCGCTCCGCGTCCTATGTCGTGCAGCAGGCACGACGCGATGAGTATATCCTGGTCCGCGCCGCCCTCCGTTTCCGCGATATGCATCGCGGTATACAGAACCCTCATCACGTGCTCCGGGTCGTGCGACGAGTCGTTCATGCATTCCAGCATGTACTTTTCTATTGTCTCAAACTCGTTTCTTCTCATATCCCAATAACCCCTTACCGGAATTTCCGTTACGCTGATAATAATATATGGGAGCCGAAAAATCCAATAAATATGATAAATTGCTATATTCACTTAAATCCCCGCATTTATGCTATAATATAGCTGGTTTTAATTATAAGTTTTTCAATTTACTATAGGAGGTATCCGTATGGAGCTTTATATCAGGCAAAGGGTGTTTACGATAGGTGACAAATACGACGTTTACGACGAATACGAGCGGCCCGTTTTTCACGTTGAGGGCGAAATATTCACATGGGGCGCGAAGATACATTTATACGACCTTGCCGGCAATGAGCTTTATTTCATACAGCAGAAAGTATTCGCCTTCCTGCCGGAATACTCCGTTTTCCAGGGCGAGGCATTGTGCGCGCGCATCAAAAGGGAATTCACGTTCCTGCGCCCGCGCCTCAATGTGGAGAGCGCTTCCGGCAGTTTTGAGATCTCGGGCGAGTTCATGAGTATGGATTTCGTTATCAGCCGCAACGGCCAGCCGATGGGCGAGATACATAAGAAATGGCTCAGCTGGGGCGATACTTATTTGCTTTCGATATACGACGATAAAGACGCCGCGTTTTTCACGGCGCTCGCCATAGCGGTGGACAACTGCCTGCATAACGAGCACCATAGATAGAGAGGCAAGTGTTTTCGGTATTTCTTTTTGAGGCGGCCGGTAATACGCCATTATTATTTTGAAGGGGGTATCCGCATGGAGCTTCATTTCAGACAAGGAGTGCTTTTCACAAGAAACAAGTACGACATATTTGATGAAAACGAGCGGCCTGTTTTTCACGTTCAGGGCAAAAGATTCACCTGGGGCGCGAAGATACATTTATACGACCTTGCGGGCAAAAAGTTATATTTTATACGGCAAAAAGTCACGTTCTTTCCTGAATACGCTATTTTTCAGGGCGAAAACTTATGCGCGCGCATTAAAACGGTATACAGCCTTTTCAATCCGCGCGTTAGTGTGGAGAGTAGTTTAGGTAATTTTGAGGTCACGGGCAATCTTGAGATCACAGGCAATTTGTATTTCAAGATACTACGCAACGGGCAGGCGATGGGCGAAATGCGTCCGCCCAGGCTCAGCTGGGGCGAAACGTACGTGCTGTCGGTATACGACCCGGAAGACGCCGCGTTTTTTACGGCGCTTGCTATCGCGGCGGATAAATGCCTTTATAATAACAAAAACAATGATTAGATTCATTCATTAGTATAATAGATTTTGTTGCAGTCTCTTCAATGAGGCTGTTTTTTATTTTAATTGATTATTCATGGTTACTTATTGTATGTAGAAAAGTAATATACATAATTAGTAACTTCTGTACGGAAGTATAGAAAAATTGAACAGGAAATCAAAATGAAAAAGTTTCAGAAAAAATATCAGGTCGAAATAGCTGAAACGCTGCAAAGAATTGTCGAAGTAAAAGCAGATTGTCCGGAAGATGCTATTCAGAAAATCCGAAAGAAATACATGGATTCAGAGATAGTACTCGATTATTCCGATTTTATAGATGTAGACTTTTCTTTATATAGAGAAAATTAAGCCTTTACATACCTCTTTATCATCCTTCTCAGCCTGCTCTTCGGCTCTTTGCTCCCTCTCATCTCAGCCCGCGCGAACGTCATAACATATACGTTTTGCGCCCCCGCTGCTTTCAGCACCGCGGCGCATTCCCCGGCCGTCGCGCCCGCGGTCAGCGTACAGATATTTATTCATATAAAATCATCAGCCGCCGATTACCTCTATTTCACGCCATGCAACCCACGAAGGGCTTTCTTGGGTATCGATCCGTATATACCTTATGCCTTGTTTCGGCTGGGGCAGCTTATAGGTGAGCAGATCGGAATCGCTTGTTACCCCCTTGAACGTATAAAGGACCTCAAACTTATTATCTGTGCCGGGGCCTTTTACACGGATGCGATGAATCGTCTCGCCTGCCGGGTCCTGGCATACTGACAGCCTTACTTCCGCAATTACAGAGGGTTCTCCGAGGTCGATTTCGATCCACTGCGGATCGGGGCCGCCGGCTCCCCACCAGTTTCCGCTGAAGCCGTCAACAGCGTTTGCCGCGGGGTAGTCGCTGAGAGATTTTGAAGCTTTGACTTTCTTCCGGTAGGCAAGGTTGGCGCCGGCCCCGGCGGTACGGATTCCCAGATTGGATTTATCCGTAAAGTATTGGTTTATGAACCCGGTAAAAGTATAAGGGCCGGTATCGGGCAATACCTTGTCCGGACGATCGTGCCACGATGCGAATAAAACGTGGTCAGGATTTCCCCCGGTAACAAGTTCATAATCCTTTATCTTCTCTCCCGCATGCATAATCCATGCTTCATCCGTCGGGTCCTGCGAGTCTCCAAGATAATAGATACCGAAATCTACTCCTCTCAGGCGGCAGAAATCCTCAAGCTCTTTGGCGTCCTGCTCCCAGCCCGGACGTGAGTAGTCCACGTCGAGGTGTAAAAAGGCAAGGGGAGAGCCTGTCGCTTCTTTATATGCATCTATCCAGTTTTCCAGGTCTTCCACCTTCATGTCCGTATTCCACAAGGGCTCCGAGCTCCCGAACCTGGCGTCGGGAAACACAGTTTTGATTGTATTAACAAACGAGCCTACTTCCAGCGCTACCCGCTCGGCAGTCCAATGGGGAGATTTTGGGCTGTCGTAAAGGCTTGCGAAGCCAAAGGGTTCGTCAAAGTCTACGTATGATACGGTTCCTCCGGCTTCCTTGATACGATTGGCCATCCGCAGGCCCTGCTCTACGCCGGAGAAGCCTTCAATACCGCCATAGGTATCGGTGGAATTCAAAGGCCCGGTCTGATAGGCTATAGCAATTCCCCGGCGATTCAGGTCGCCTATGACCTGGCGAAGCTGCTCGTTCGTTGCGGTCTCAGAGACCCATTCGCCGTATAATTCAAATACGCGGACGCGAGCTGCCGCTTCATCCCACGCTGCGCCTTCGGTAAAAAGGTCCATATAATCGTCGGAGCCAATAAAGTTGCGGCCAGAGTGTTTACGCATCGGGGGGAGCGGACAGAACCAGACCTGGGGCCTTGAGATCAGATCCGGTGTTGGAGCCGGCGATACGGTGACAGTCTGTGTTTCCTGAGTAATAACCTGTGCCGCAGTGCTTGCAGGCGCGGGAGTCTGCTCAGTGGTTTGTCCGCTGCAGGCTGTTGTTGCTATTGCCGCGATAATCAGCATGCCTGTCAGTTTTAAAATCTTGCGTGACATCCGTGGTTTCCCCTCCGTTAACTTAATATCTTATGGATACTTTACTCTGCAATCATAACTAAACCTTTAAATATCTCTTTATCATCCTTCTTAGCCTGCTCTTCGGCTCTTTGCTCCCTCTCATCTCCGCCCGCGCAAACGTCATCACATATACTTCTTGCGCTCCTGCAGCTTTCAGCACCGCCGCGCATTCCCCGGCCGTAGCGCCCGTGGTCAGCACGTCGTCTATAAGCAGTGCGTTGCCGCTAACTTGGGCGGCCTTCTCGAACGCGCCTTTCATGTTCTCTTTGCGCTGCTTTTCAGAAAGCTTCGTTTGCGTCTTCGTGTTCCTTACCCGCCGCAGCGCCGGTATGAATGGAATGCCCGTTGTTTCCGATATTCTTTTCGCTATCTCCTCCGACTGGTCGAAGCCCCTCGTCTTCCTGCGCTTATCGTGCAGCGGCACGTTGCATACGCAGTCGATTTTAAGCGGAAGCGACGTAAGCAGGCCGCTAATGCTGTCTCCCATGAAACGGGAGAGCCACTTCCTGCCGTTATATTTGTAGCCTGTAACGAGGCTCTTTACCTTCCCGTCGTACTTATACAGCGAGTAAGCGTTAAGGCCGGCTGCCTTTACCTCTCCTTCTTTCAATGCTTCAAGCTCCTTAGAACACCTTTTGCACAGGTAATCTTCCACGCCTTTTTCCACGCCGCAGCATACGCACTTGCGTATATACGGGAACAGCCAATCGGCTGCCGCTATTAAAGTTCCTTTAACGCCCATAGCACCCCAGCACTTCCCCGAGTTCCTTTATCTCGTGGTCAAGAGTAGTATAACGCCCCAATATCCTGTTGTTGGCCACCATATATTCCACCGTGCTTTTAGTGCCTATCATTACCACCTTTTCCATAGCCCTTGTGAGCGCGGTATACAGAAGGTTCCTCGAAAAGAACCGGCCGCCTGCACCGAACAGCGGCATTATTACCACCGGGAACTCGCTGCCCTGCGATTTATGCACGGTTACTGCGTAAGCGTGCTCTATCTGCTCGAGTTCGTGGAGCGCGTACACCGCGTCCCTGTTTCCGTCGAAGCGGATAGTCGCCTCCTTCGCGTCGAGGTCGAGGCTGACTATCACACCCAAGTCCCCGTTAAACACGCCGAGCCCTTTATTGTAATACCTTAGGTCGTCGGTGTAAAACCATTCCATGCCGTAGTTGTTCTTGGTCTGCATAACCTTGTCGCCTAAGCGGAACACAGTATCTTTTACCTTTACCTCGGGTTTCGAGGCAAGGCGCGGGTTCAAAAGCTCGCGTATCTCCATGTTTATGTTATATACCCCGAGTATCCCCTTCTTCACCGGGCAGAGTATCTGCGTGTCTTCGAGTATGTCATATTCCCCGGGCAATTCGCGGGTCAGCAGTTTCTTTATCTTCTCTATTACGCCTTCAGGTTCGCTTTCGGGAACGAACACAAAATCGCCGGTAACGTAAAATTCCGGGTTTTCGCCGCTGTTCACCCTATGCGCGTTCTCCACGATGCTCCCGCCTTCCTTCTGGCGGTAAAACTTCGTGAGCTTCGAGACCGGGAACGCGCCGCTCTTTATCATATCCCGAAGCACGTTGCCGGGGCCTACCGAGGGCAGCTGGTCGGCGTCGCCCACTATTACGAGCCTTGTCCCGTCCGCGAGCGCCCGCAATAGCGCCCTCATCAAAAATATATCCACCATCGACGCTTCGTCCACTATAACGGCTTCCGCCTCGAGCGGGTTCTCCTCGTTCCTTATGAACCGCGCGCCGCTGTAAAACTCTTCGTCTTCGCCAACGCCGTATTCCAATAGTCGGTGAATAGTCTTCGCCTCGCGCCCCGAGGCCTGCTCTATGCGCTTAGCAGCCCTGCCGGTAGGCGCGCACAGCGCCGTAGTTACCCCGCTCTGCTCGAATATCGACATTATGGCTTTTATAATGGTCGTCTTGCCCGTGCCCGGGCCGCCCGTTATAACCGCCACCTGCGCGGAAAGCGCGAGCAGCACCGCCCGCTCCTGCTCTTCCGACATCTCCACGCCGCCAATGTAGCGCGCATACGCCTCGTTAGGGTCGCGGATAGGCACCTTCGCTTCGCTCCTCGACAGTAGAAAAAGCCTTCTTGCCGTATCGGTCTCGGCTATATGGGCCGCTATATGAAACACCGCGGGCGTGTTGTTGATGAACTTTTGCACTATGTCGCCCGAAAGCGTCATCGCGGAGATCCTTGCTTCCACAAGCTCTTCTTCCACGCCCATCATCATCGAAGCGCGCCTTACAAGCTCGCCGCGCGGCAGGCACGTATGCCCGTCGTTCATCGCGCAGAAAAGCTCGTGCTTGAGTCCCATATCCACACGAAATTCCGATTCCCTGTCTACCCCCAGGTTTTGGGCTATCCTGTCGGCCCGCTCGAAGCCTATGCCCGCAATATCGTCTATCATCCTGTACGGGTTTTCCGATATCAGCACCGAAGCGGCCGAGCCGTACCTCTCAAAAGCGCGGAACGCCTGCCTTACGGATAGCCCCATACCCTGCAGGTCTATTATCACCTGCTTTACGGCTATGTGCTCCAAAAAGCTTTCAGCTATACTTTCCGCGAGCTTGCGGCTTATTCCCTTTACTTCCGCCAGCAGCTCCGGCGTCTTCTCTATGACTTCGAATGTCTTCTCCCCGAACCTGTTAACTATCCTGCCGGCTATGGCGTCGCCCACTCCTTTTATGAGTCCGCTCGCGAGGAACATGCGTATTGCCTCGTCGGTATTCGGCAGCCTCGTCTCCACCGACGTGGCGGAGAACTGCCTGCCGTAAAGCCTGTGCTCGGTCCACGCGCCGAAAAGGCGCACGAATTCGCCCTCGTGTATATGAGGCATGCAGCCGACGGCCGTAGTAAGCTCGCCGTTCCAGTCGAGCGACATCACCGTCCATCCGTTTTCATCGTTCCTGTATGTTACCTCGAGTACAGTGCCTTCGATGCTCGTCATAAGGCTTATTGTATCACACGAACAAAGGTTTGTGTATATTTTTCCATAATAATAGCAGGGCAGGCCGCAACAGCCTTCGTAAGTTATTGGATTCATGCGTTTATTATGGTAATATATGAGTTGATTTCTACTAATTATAAAGGAGAAACAGCGATGCAAATAAACGATTTGCTTTCGAAACTTAGTGAAGGCCTTATTAGCTCTCCATTCCTCTCCATCGATATTGTGGATAAAAACTACCGTGTCGTATGGCACAACCAGTGCTATGCCGACGAATTCAACGCCGGAAAGCCCGTAGTTAATAAGCTCTGTTTCGAAGCAGCAGGGTACGGCGGCGTTCATGAGGATTGCCCTAACCAGAAATCTATACGCACCGGAAAACGCAGCAGGGGATATATAGACTTTGGGGACAGGAATATGCTTTTCCTGTCTGTCCCTTTGGATAAAGAGCACGCTGCCGAGGTGCATTTGTTTCTGCCCAAAGAGCCGGACGGGATAATCGAGGAGAAATAAAAGCCAAACATAATATAAGGTTAAATGATTTAACATATGAACAAGTTCTGTCTATAGTTGCCAGGGAGACGTATACAATTCTATAGGGGTTTTACTTAATTTATAAATTATGTGTTGATATTCATACGGTGATTTGTTATAATCAATATTGGTATAAAGCACCAAATCCACAGTATACGAAAGGAGTTACAAATGAAAAGAAAAGTGTTCGTCCTATTAATCGCCGTTCTATTAATAACTGCTTTGTTCCCGCTGGAGGCTTTGGCTGTTACAAAGGAAACTGTCGTTTCACAATCAACAATGCACGTGACGAAAGCCATTAGTACCTTCTCCGCATACACAAGAACGCACTCTAACCCCGTGCAGACCATTGTTCACTTTTACGGCACCTCCGACTATCGTAGTCTCGAGGGATCGTATTATTTTGACGCCCAACGTTCCCTTGGATCTCCTATGTACGCTACAGCTTTTGCTTCTCATAACACCTCCGACTTGGATCTGGTTGCGGGCAAACAGATTTGGGCTGACAAAAGCGTCGGCGTCACTATTCCCGCATCAAATCCTTCGGGGACGTATTGGATAAAGGCGAGATGGTCGGCTATGAAATGGAACCAGAAAGTGGTTACCACCTATCAGGGGGGTTCAACCACTGACCAGAACCGAACCATCTTATATGCCCCCTGCAAGACTTCCAAAGTCACGAGTGGAACTTACGGCATGTAATTCAGTTTGAAACAGCAGCGCGGGTTCTTCCGCGCTGCTGTTTCTTTTTCGACTATACAGGAGGAGAAACGTTGAAAAAGACAGTAAAAACGATTATCAGCTTATCATTAATCGCCCTAAGCCTGTTCTCGTCCGCCTGCGGCGCCGCGCAAAGCGGCAGCAGTATGCCGGATGTGCCTTCAATATCCGCGGATTATATTTATCTTGCGAGTGAAGACGTTTATATGGATATTTTCAAAGGAAGTGTTGATCAATTTCTTGTTCCGCTGATTTCCGGCTCTCCTCTCTCCGGAGAGGATATACGGGTCGAGCTGAACACGAATATCCGTTTGGAGGTAGGCTTTGGTAGTTACCTCGGGCTGCCTAATCAGACAGAGATGCCTTTTTATGTATACCAATGCTACCGTGGGAAGGACTGGAAGACCTACGCCCAGATGCAGGCAGCGTATCAGGAAATGCTTAACGGTCTGACGCTCGATGACGCCGGTAAAGCAGAAAAAGCCGCCGACGCGCTCAAAGCTTCGCAAAATGAATTTCTAACGGATTATTTGGAATTGCGGCAACAGGGCAGGCTGCCGGTGCTCTACCGCTACATGCTTTCAGTGCGCCTGCTGACAAACGGCCAGCCCTTACAGACAGAGACCCTCAGCGAAATCACCCTGTATGTTCGGGGCAAAAAGCTGACTTTTCCGTTGGGCAGCATTCATTCAGAAACCGGAACAGCCTGGCCCGTTGAAGAGAACCCCGCGCTGATATCGGAGCGCGGGTTAGCCATGAGTACCGATGTCCCGCCCAGCGCCGACGGCCTCTTTTCGTTGTCGGACGGTTTCAATATCGGATTGCTCAAGGCGGCCCAGGATTTCGAGATCACCGAATTAAGGCTTTTTAACGACGACAGGCAGCTTCTAAAGGTTCAGGCAGTGGTTTTCAACACCGCGCAGGAAAACGAAAACGGCGGTATTGCCGTAAATGAAAATGGAGAGGATATCGTTCCCGAAGTTCTTGCCGACTTTTTGTGGGACCGGCAGGAACCGATCTCGCTTTCCGCCGGGCAAAGGGTCTATTTTAACTTTACCTTCCGGGATGCCGCGCTGGCTAACCGGTTAAGCGGATATACGCAGCTGTATCTGGAGGTATGTTACCGGACGGCAGATGGAAAAACGCATAGCATCCTGCAGTGGTACCCTTTGCGTATCGAAACGATCAACTGCGACCCTTACGAAATCTACTTGGCACACGAGCTGGGTGTTGATATAATGAGTTATTATACGGACTTTTTCTACCCTCTGAACGAAACGACGGGGATCATTCAGTTTTAATAAAACAGGGAGAGGAAACGATGAAGAGCAACTACAACGGCAGAGGAAAAAAACTTGTTAAAGCGTTTATAGCAATCGCGTTTTTGCTTCTTCTTCTTGCGCCGTTGGTTTTTATTTACGCTATTACCGCCGTTGAGATGCGGCAATTCGACAGGGTCGCCGTTCCGCCCCTTACAGAGAAGGCCTACGGCGAACCGCTTCCTGTTTTGCGGACGGATCTGCGGGAGTCCGTCACAGTCTCCGGCAAATTTATCAGCAGCCGGAAGTTCTTTATGGAGCTTCCGAAGCTTAAAGACCCATATGAAACGCGCATGCTGGTAAGCTTCGGAGACGTTATTCAGGAAGGCGATATCATCGGCTATCAGGCAGACGGTATCACGAAGATAACCGCTTCGGCGAGCGGCATTGTGCGCGATGTGCATCTGGGGCAGCGCAGCTATCTGCTGCTGGAGAGCACGCAGGATCTGGTACTCTCCTGTTACGTAAACGAGAGCGTTCTTTCCATGCTGAAGCGGGACGGACTGGAGCTTACAAACGCCGCAGGAGAGCCGGTTGAACTGCCGTATGTCGGACAGATTGTGGATGGCAACGGCGATACCGAAATTCGACTGCTGCTCTCCGGCGGTGTTTACGGTGCTTCGAAAAAGAGCTTACGGCTTTACACGGGGAAAGTTTATACGCAGGCATTGGTTGTTCCGACGGCCTGTCTCTTTAAGATACCCGAGGATGAGACAAAATGGTATGTACGCGTGCTGGATTCGCAGCGTAATGTTGTCGGGATTCAGGCGGTGCAGGTGGGTTACAGCGACGGCGAATTCACTTGCGTAACAGGGCTTGAAGAGGGAACGCTTTTAGACAGCGGCTACGCCCGCATCGCGGGGGGCAAATAAGCATGCAAACGCTGCAGCTCGCGCTCTCCCATGTGCGTAAAGGTTTTAGTAGGCCTGTCCTGACCGACATAAACCTGTGTATCGACAACACAAGCTATGTTTCAATCCTCGGAAAGTCCGGCTCCGGCAAGTCCACCCTTATGAATATATTGGGGCTTGTTGAAGACCGCGACGACGGGGAGTTTACCTTCAATGGGATAAACATCGAGAAAGGAAAAGATTATTCTGCTCTGCGCAAGGCAAGCATAGGCTTTATTTTTCAATCTTATAACCTGATTCCAACACTTACTTGCGTTGAAAATATCCGTATGCCCTTACTATATGTGAAGGAAATCTGTGATCGCAGTGCGGAGTGGATGGAGAGGCTGGACATTGTACACCTGAAAGATCAGCGTGTAAATACCCTCTCCGGCGGCGAAAAACAACGCGTGGCGATCGCCCGGGCGCTGA